>NZ_BAAAHE010000022.1 GCF_039525035.1 Sporichthya brevicatena | reverse complement strand
GGTGCTGCCACGACTCTCATCCTTCCTGGAATGAGAGCCTCCACCAGACCCGGGGCGATTCAGAGTCTGGCGGTTCTGACGGGCGACCTCGATGACTTCGACACCGGCAGCGTTCAGATGCCGGAACACTCCGGCCCCGAACGAGCCGGTGCCTTCGATGCCGACCCGGACCGGCTCGCCGAACGAACCCAGCCAGGTCTGCAGGGCGTGATAGCCGGCCCGGTTGGCCGGGAACTCCTGATCGCCGAGCAATTGACCGGTGGCGGCGTCGAGGGCCGCGACGTGATGAGTGCTCTTGTGAGTGTCGATGCCGCCGATGACTTGGCGGGCAAGCGCGTTGGTGGTCATGCTGGACTCGCCGTCCTTCTCGATCGGGTTGGGTGGCACGTCACCGACCGGGTCGGGCGGACAGCACAGTGAGGGGCTTGGTGCTGCAAGCTCCTATCAAGTCACGTCCGGCTCGGCGGTGACGTCACAGCACCGCCCCGAAGACCCAGCCGACCGTTCCACATGTGGACAGCCAACGGCGTCAATGAGCCTCGGAGTCAGACCGAGCCCTCGAGGCGGCACCGAATAGCCTCTCTCGCAGTCCCGTCCGACAGCGGGATTTCAAAGACAGCCCCGGTACGGGCGTCACATTTGGCTCAGGTCAGATCGTCGCCGCGAGATCGGCCCGCTCATCCTCACTGTGGGCCTCGCACCACGCGGCGGGGCGCGTACACCCAACGCCGATGCAGCCGATGTCCCGCGCGACCAGCGCGGCCCATTGGGCGGGGGTGGCGACGCGGACCTCGCGGCCCATCGCCAGCGGCACCCCGAGGGTGTTCGCCAGGATCGGGGTGATCCCGGCATCGCACGCGAGCCGCTGCAGCGTGGGGATGTCGAGGTCTTCCCCGGTCGCGGTGCGCGCGAAGGGGTGACCGGTGTCGCCGGCCATGGTCTCCACGCTCGCGGTCACGTGCAGGTGCGGGCGCACGCCGTGGGAGGCGGGCAGGTCGCCGAAGCGCAGGAACTGGCGGAACACGTCGGCGAGCGCGTCGTGGCGGCGTTGCGGGGCGGAGCGTTCGTCGCGCTGGCCGTTGACGGCCGGCCGCGGCGCGGCGAGGGGGTCGAGCGCGGCCTTCACGAGGGCGGCGACCTCGTCGGTCAGTTCCCCGCGGATGCGGTGCAGCCCGTTGCCCAGGTCGGTGATGGTCAGGGACCGTCGCCGCTGGGCCCGGCGCGCCCGCTTGGACTCCGCCGGGGCGTCGCCGTTGGGGTCGTCCGGGTCCGGTGCCGGGGGCTTGCCGTCCTCGTCGAGGACCTCTTCGATGTGGCGGCCCAGCCGCAGGATCGCGCTCGGGGTCAGCACCCCGGGCCTTGGCCAACAAGAACGCCTCCGCGTCGGCGAGCTCAGAGGCGGAGCCGACGGGCTCGATCTTGCGCAGACTCCGCGCCACCGCGCGGGCCTGGTCCCGGTTCAGCTCCCCGGAGGCGAGCGCCTCGACGGTGGCGTTCCCCTTGCGGGACAGGATGTCGGCGTCCTTGACCCGTTGCCGCGCCTCGGCCGGGTGCAGATCCAGTTTCTGCCCCAGCCACACCGCGGTCGAGATCTTCCCGTCCGCCAGCGACAGCCCGCGCACGTCGGCCTCCCGGACCGCCCGCACCCCCACCGCGGCAACCGCGGAGTCCAACTCCGACTGCGCGCGGACCATCAGCTCCAGATCGGCGTCGGTGAAGGTCCACACCTCGTCCGCGGTGAGCATCGCCGCGACCTTGCGGACGTCCTCGACAGCACTGGCGATGGTCGCCAGTGCCGGATGCGTCGTCCCCACCCCTGCGGACATACCACGATTCTACCCGGATTCGAACACATGTTCTGCATATCTGCTTGAGTGCAGTAGCATTTGATGGGTGAGCGAGGAACGACCCGTCGGTGGTG
>NZ_BAAAHE010000021.1 GCF_039525035.1 Sporichthya brevicatena | reverse complement strand
CCATAGCCACAGCCCACCACAAACGGCTCAGGCTGCAGAGGCGACTTTCACAGTCACCCCTTTCGGCGCCAGAAAGGGTGTCACCCCTGGTGGCGGGGCGCGTCAGTTCGGGGTGAGGGCGTCGAGGGCGTCGGCGGCCTCGACCTCTTCCCGGGAGATCCCGAGCAGGAACAGCAGGGCGTCCAGGTACGGGACGTTGATCGCGGCGCGGGCCTGCTTGCGGACCAGCGGCTTGGCGTTGAACGCGACACCGAGGCCGGCCTTGGCGAGCATGTCGAGGTCGTTCGCGCCGTCGCCGATCGCGACCGTCTGCGAGAGCGGGACCCCGGCGAGCGAGGCGAACTGCTCGAGGGCCCGCGCCTTGAACGCGCGGTCGACGACCGGGCCCACCACCTGGCCGGTGAGCTTCCCGTCGACGATCTCGAGCGTGTTCGCCGCGGCGTAGTCGAGGCCGAGCTCCTCGACGAGCCCGTCGGTGATCTGGGTGAAGCCGCCGGAGACGATCGCGACCTCGTGGTCGAGGCGCTTGAGGGTCCGGATCAGCGTCCGGGCGCCCGGGGTGAGCTTGACCGCCGCGCGGACCTCGTCGATGACGGAGGCGTCGAGCCCGGCGAGGAGGGCGACGCGGGCGCGCAGGGACTGCTCGAAGTCCAGCTCCCCGCGCATCGCGGCCTCGGTGATCTCGGCGACCTGCTCGAGAAAGCCCGCGTGCGCGGCGAGCATCTCGATGACCTCGCCCTGGATCAGGGTCGAGTCGACGTCCATCACGACGAGCCGCTTGCCCCGGCGGTGCAGGCCGGCCGGGTGCACCGCGATGTCGACGCCGCGGGCCGAGGCCTCGGCGGCGAGGGCGATCCGCAGGTCCTCGGTGTCGGTGACGCCGGAGACGTTCAGCTCGAGGCTGGTGACGGGGGAGCGGGACAGCCGCATGATGCGGTCGATGTTCGCCCCGCGCTCGGCGATCCGTGCGGCGACGCCCGCCATCGCCGCGGTCCGCAGCGGGTGCCCGAGGACGGTCACGTGCAGGCGCCCGTCCCGGCGGGGCAGGTTGTCCCCGGTGCCGGAGGCGATCTCGACGTCCATGCCGAGCTCGGTGGCGACCTTGGTGACCGCGGCGCGCAGCCCGGCCTCCTCGGTCCCCGGGGCGACCAGCACCCCGAGCACGAGCCGGCCGCGGATCACGACCTGCTCGACGTCGACGACCTCGACGTCGTAGCCCACCAGGGCGTCGAACAGCGCCGCGGTCACGCCGGGACGGTCCCGCCCGGTGATCGTCACGAGAAGGGTGCGGTCGGCGGCCATCTACCGCGTCATCTCCGGGTGGGTCATGGCAGTTCCAGCGTGGTGCCCTTCGCGACCACGCGGATGCCGTCCTCGGTGATCGTGACGCGCTTGAGGTCGGCGTCCTTGTCGTGCACGCCGAGCTGGAAGCCGTCGGGGACGACCACGTTCTTGTCGAGGATCGCGTTGCGGACGACGGCGTCCTGCCCGATCCGTACGCCGTCGAGGAGCACACAGCCCTCGACGCGCGCATTGCGGCCGACCACCACGCCGGGGGAGAGCACCGAGCGCTCCACCGAGCCCGCGACCTGCACGCCGTCCGAGACCATGGACTCGACGGCGTGGCCGGTGACGCCCTCGGTCCCGCCGACGAAGCGGGCCGGGGGCCACGGGTCCTGCAGGGTGTAGATCGGCCACTCGCGGTTGTAGAGGTTGAACGCCGGGTTGGCCGAGATCAGGTCCATGTGCGCCTCGTAGAAGGCGTCCAGGGTCCCGACGTCGCGCCAGTAGGCGATCTCCCGCCCGGGCGGGCCGGGCACCTCGTTGCGCGAGAAGTCGTAGACGCCGGCCTGCCCCTGGGCGACCAGCTTCGGGATGATGTTGCCGCCGAGGTCGTGGCGGCTCGTCGGGTCCATCGCGTCCTCGGTGACCGCGCGCACCAGCGTCGAGGTCTTGAAGACGTAGTTGCCCATCGAGGCGTAGATCTCGTCGGGGGAGTCCGGCAGACCCTGCGCGTCCGTCGGCTTCTCCTGGAACTGCGCGATCTTGGTGCCCGAGGAGTCGGCGGTGATCACGCCGAACTGGTCGGCGAGGCTGCGCGGCTGGCGGACGGCGGCGACCGTCACCCCGAGACCGGACTCGATGTGCTGCGCGACCATCTGCCGCGGGTCCATCCGGTAGATGTGGTCCGCGCCGAAGACGATGATGTGCTCGGGCTGCTCGTCGTCGATCAGGTTCAGGTTCTGGAAGATCGCGTCGGCCGACCCGGCGAACCAGTGCGGTCCGCGGCGCTGCTGCGCGGGGACCGGCGTGACGTAGTTGCCGAGCATCGTCGACATGCGCCAGGTCCGGGAGATGTGCCGGTCCAGGCTGTGGTTCTTGTACTGCGTCAGCACGACGATCTTGAGATAGCCGCCGTTGACCAGGTTCGACAGGACGAAGTCGACCAGCCGGTAGATGCCGCCGAAGGGCACGGCGGGCTTGGCCCGGTCACCGGTCAGCGGCATCAGCCGCTTGCCCTCGCCGCCGGCGAGGACGATCGCAAGAACCCGGGGCGACGCCATGCCCGTGAGGTTAGTCCCCCACCCGACGCTCAGCCGTCACTAGTACCTTTCCTCGGATGCGGGTCGACTTGCTCACCAGGGAGTACCCCCCGGAGGTCTACGGCGGCGCCGGCGTGCACGTCGAGTACCTCGCTCGTGAGCTGCGGCGGCTCACCGACGTGCGCGTGCGCTGTTTCGGAGCGCCACGGGACGGCGACGGAGTGTCCGCGTACCGGGTCCCCGGCGGACTGGAGGGCGCGAACTCGGCGCTCGGCGTCCTCGGGGTCGACCTGGAGATCGCCGCCGGCTGCGAGGGCGCGGACGTCGTGCACTCCCACACCTGGTACGCGAATCTGGCCGGCCACGTCGCGAAGCTGCTCCACGGCGTCCCGCACGTGATGACGACCCACTCGCTGGAGCCGCTGCGGCCGTGGAAGGCCGAGCAGCTCGGCGGCGGCTACCAGCTCTCGAGCTGGGTCGAGCGCACTGCGGTCGAGGCCGCCGACGCGGTCATCGCGGTCTCCGCCGGCATGCGGGCGGACGTGCTGCGCTGCTACCCGGACGTGGACCCGGGGAAGGTCCACGTCATTCACAACGGCATCGACACCGACGAGTACGCCCCGCGGCCCTCGCCGGACCTGATGGCACGTCACGGGATCGACCCGGACCGGCCGGTGGTCCTGTTCGTCGGGCGCATCACCCGCCAGAAGGGGATGCCGCACCTCCTGCACGCCGCCCGGGACTTCGACCCCGACGCCCAGCTCGTGTTGTGCGCCAGCGCCCCGGACACGCCGCAGATCGCGGAGGAGGTCTCGGAGCTGGTCGCCGGGCTGCGCCGCGATCGCAGCGGGATCCACTGGATCTCCCAGGTCCTGCCGCGGCCGGAACTCGTCGAGCTGATCAGCTCCGCGTCGGTGTTCGTCTGCCCGTCGGTCTACGAGCCGATGGGCATCGTGAACCTGGAGGCGATGGCGTGCGAGACCGCGGTCGTCGCGACCGCGACCGGCGGCATCCCCGAGGTCGTCGCCGACGGCGAGACGGGAATCCTCGTCCCGATCGACCAGGTCGACGACGGCACCGGCACCCCGCGCGACCCGGAGGCGTTCGCGGCCGACATCGCGGCGGCCGTCAACGCCCTGCTGCGCGACTCCGAGCGCGCCCACGCGATGGGCAAGGCGGGCCGGGAGCGGGCCGTCTCACAGTTCTCCTGGACCGAGATCGCGGCCCGGACCCAGCAGCTCTACGCGAACCTCAGGTCCTGATCGGCGCCGGTGGCGACCGCGTTGTAGGCCGCCAGCTGGGCCCGCCGCGCCGCGCGCGCCAGCGCCCGGAGCTCGGCGTCCCGCCCGGCGATGCCGTTGACGTTGAAGGCCGCGCCGTCGTCGTCGGCGGCCAGCTCGGCGATCGCCGCGACCCGCTGGGCGAGCGCGAGCACCCGGTGCGCCCGGGCCGGGTAGCCGGGGGCGAGCAGGTCTCCGTTGCGACCGGAGCGGATCGCCGAGATGCGGTCGGCCGCCTCGGGCCGCCAGCGGGCGACCTCGAGCGCGTCGAGGGCGTCGGTCACCGCGCGCATCGTCTCCGCGAGCTCCCGCTCCGCCTCGGCGAGGGAGGTCGGGTCGCCCGGCCCGGCGTTGACCGCGAAGGCCTGCCACCGGACCGCGATGCCGACGCAGTCGTCGGGGTCCTCGTCGCCGACGCGGGGGACCAGGCCCCACGGCCGGGGACCGTCGAGCAGGACGGCCTCGCCCGCGTCGAGGGCGTCGACGTTGAACTCGGCGGGACCGGGCAGGCCGAGCAGGTCGCCGGGGACCGGCAGGGCGAGGCGCAGGCCGGTGACGCCTGCGGTGCGCAGCCGCGCGAGGGCGACGGTCAGGGTGTCCTCGTCCGACCCCGCCCACCCGAGCACGCGGTGGCCGCCGTCGCGGCCCGCGATGCGTTCGGCGGCGGTGTCCGGGGAGACCAGGCCGGCGAGCACGGCGTTGCCCCACGCCACGAATCGACCTGACCGGAGCACGCTGTCCATCGGAAAAGCCTAAGCGGTCGAACCTGGTGCGCAGGTCCACACACCCCCGCCGCGCGTTGCACGCAGGGTCGCCACCGCGCTCGCGTACCGTGAAGTCATGACGCTGGTTCTGGACCTCGCCGAGGTCGTCGTCCGCCGCGGCACCAAGCGCCTGCTCGACGACGTCACGTGGGAGATCCGCGAGGGCGAACGCTGGATCGTGCTCGGTCCCAACGGGGCCGGCAAGACCACGTTGCTGCAGGTCGTCGCCGGTCAGCTCTACCCGACCTCGGGGTGGGCGGCCATCCTGGGTGAGGCGC
This sequence comes from Sporichthya brevicatena, assembly GCF_039525035.1. Taxonomy (NCBI): domain Bacteria; kingdom Bacillati; phylum Actinomycetota; class Actinomycetes; order Sporichthyales; family Sporichthyaceae; genus Sporichthya; species Sporichthya brevicatena. The sequence goes on along the minus strand of NZ_BAAAHE010000021.1, from coordinate 138,807 downwards.
TGGGGGAGACCGACGTCTCCGAGCTCCGCACCCGCGTCGGGCTGGCGAGTGCGGCCCTGGCGGACCGGCTCCCGCGCAACGAGATCGTGCGCGACGTCGTCCTCACCGCGTCCTACGGCATGGTCGGACGGTGGCGGGAGAAGTACACCGACCTCGACCGGCAGCGGGCCGAGATCCTGCTGCGGGCCCTCGGTGTCCTCGACCTCGCGGAGCGCACCTACGGGACGCTGTCCGAGGGCGAGCGCAAGCGCGTCCAGATCGCGCGGGCGATGATGCCGGACCCCGAACTCGTGCTGCTGGACGAACCCGCGGCCGGGCTGGACCTCGGCGGCCGTGAGGACCTCGTGCGCCGGCTCTCGAACCTCGCGCTCGACGAGGGCTCCCCGGCCATGATCATGGTCACGCACCACGTCGAGGAGATCCCCGCCGGCATGACGCACGTCCTCATGCTGCGCGAGGGCAAGGTCGTCGCCGCCGGTCCCATCGAGCACACGCTGACCTCGGCGAATCTGACGTCCTGCTTCGGCATCGGTCTCGAGCTGCGCTACGACGGCGGCCGGTACAGCGCCCGCCTGGCCGGGCGGGAGCGGCTGCACCTCGCCTCGGGCTGAGTGCTCCCCGCGCCCCCTACGATGATCACGTGGACGCCTGGGTGTGGTGGGTCATCGCTGCGGCGGTGCTGGCCGGCGTCGAGGTCCTGACGCTCGATCTGATTTTCATCATGCTGGCCGGCGGCTCGCTGGCCGCCGCGGGTGTCGCCGGCGCCGACGGGCACATCTCGCTCCAGGTCGCCGTCGCGATCGTCGTCGCCGTCGCGGGTCTCGGCCTGCTGCGCCCGGTCGCGATGCGCCACCTGCGCACCACCCCGGAGATCCGCACGGGTGTCGACGCGCTCGTGGGGCAGGAGGCACTGGTGCTGTCCGAGGTCGGGCCGCACGAGGGGCGGGTCAAGCTCGCCGGCGAGGTGTGGTCGGCACGCTCCTACGACGGGGCGAGCACGTACGCGGCGGGGCAGACCATCGCCGTGCTGAAGATCGAGGGCGCGACCGCCCTGGTCGGCTGACGAAGAGGGGTTTCATGAACGGCAGCGACGCAGTCACCATCGCGCTGGTGGCGATCGCCATCTTCGTCCTCGTCGTGCTCTCGCGCTCGGTGCGGATCGTGCCGCAGGCCCGGGCCGGGATCGTCGAGCGTCTCGGCCGCTACCAGCGCACCCTCGGCGCCGGGCTGACGTTGCTCGTCCCCTTCGTCGACCGGCTCAACCCGCTGATCGACCTGCGCGAGCAGGTGGTCTCGTTCCCGCCGCAGCCGGTGATCACGGAAGACAACCTCGTCGTCAGCATCGACACCGTCATCTACTTCCAGGTGACGGACCCCAAGGCCGCGACCTACGAGATCGCCGACTACATCTCCGGTGTCGAGCAGCTCACCGTCACGACGCTGCGCAACGTCGTCGGTGGTTTGACGCTGGAACAGACGCTGACCTCGCGCGACCAGATCAACGCCGCGCTGCGCGGCGTCCTCGACGAGGCGACCGGCCGCTGGGGGCTGCGCGTCAACCGCGTCGAGCTCAAGGCGATCGACCCGCCGCCCACGATCCAGGGCGCGATGGAGCAGCAGATGCGGGCCGAGCGCGACAAGCGGGCGGCGGTCCTCACCGCGGAGGGTTTCAAGCAGTCGCAGATCCTCACCGCCGAGGGCGAGCGGGCGGCCGCGATCCTGCGCGCCGAGGGTGAGCGCGAGTCGCAGATCCTCCGCGCCCAGGGCGAGGCCGAGGCGATCCAGACCGTCTTCCGCGCCATCCACGACGGCAACCCGGACCAGGAACTGCTCGCGTACCAGTACCTGCAGATGCTCCCGGAGATCGCGCGCGGCGACTCGAACAAGATCTGGATCGTGCCGAGCGAGCTCGGCAAGGCGCTCGAGGGCCTCGGCTCGGTGGTCGGCAAGCTCGGTCCCGACGCGAACCGCCCCGGCACCGGCTGAGTCGTCGGTCGCGTGACCTTCTGGGACGCGATCGCCATCGCGGTCGCCGGGCTGGGCGCGGGCGCGATCAACGCCGTCGTCGGATCCGGCACGCTGATCACGTTCCCCACCCTGATCGCTCTGGGCTACCCACCGGTGCTCGCGAACGTGTCGAACACCGTCGGCCTGGTCCCGGGCTCCGCCGCCGCCGTCGTCGCCTACCGGCGCGAACTGCGCGGCCAGGGCGAGCGGCTGCGTCGCCTGGGCGCGTGCACGACGGTCGGCGCGATCGTCGGCGCGACGCTGCTGCTCACGTTGCCCCCGGGGGCGTTCAAGGCGATCGTCCCGGTGCTGATCGGGATCGCGTTGCTCCTCGTCATCCTCCAGCCGCGGCTGACCGCGGCGGTCGCGGCCCGTCCCCACCGACCGCACCACGGCGGCGCGGTGCTCGCCGTCGGCGTCCTCGGCACCGGGATCTACGGCGGTTACTTCGGAGCGGCGCAGGGCGTCCTGTTGATGGGACTGCTCGGTACCCTGCTCGCCGAGGACCTGCAGGTGCTCAACGCCATCAAGAACGTCCTCGCGCTGACGGCGAACCTGGTCGCCGCGATCGTGTTCATCGCGATCGAGGACATCGACTGGGGCGTCGCCGGGCTGATCGCCGCGGGCTCGATCGTCGGCGGTCTGACGGGGGCGCGGATCGCCCGCAAGCTGCCGCCGAACGTCCTGCGCGGGGTCATCGTCACGATCGGATCCGTCGCGATCGTCCGCCTGCTCGCCTGAGCGGCGCCCCCTGTCAAAAAGGGTGACACCCCTTACTGCGCAGTAAAGGGTGACACCCCTTACTGCGCAGTAAGGGGTGTCACCCTTTCTGGCGCCGAAAAGGGTGTCACCCCTCGTGTGACAGGTGAGGCGGGTCAGTCGTCGGTGGAGCGGCGGAGGCGCTTGGTCCGGGACCGGCGGGACTTCGCGTCGAGGCGGCGGGCGGTGGCGCCGGCCGAGGGCTTTGTCGGACGCCGCGGCTTGGGTGGCGGGGCGGTGGCGTCGGTGAGGATCGCGGCGAGGCGCTCGGCGGCGGCCTCGCGGTTGCGGAGCTGGGAGCGGTGCTCGGACGCGACGACGACGACGGTGCCGTCCACCAGACGGGTGCGGAGGCGCTCGAGCGCGCGGGCGCGGAGCGCTGGGGAGAAGGCGCCGGAGTTGGCGAGGTCGAAGACCAGCTCGACGCGGGAGTCGGCGGTGTTGACGCCCTGGCCGCCCGGCCCGGAGGATCGCGAGAATCGCCAGGTCAGCTCCCGTTCGGGGATGCTGACCGAGCGGACCCGGATCCCGTCGATCATGGGCTCAGCATGCCCGGCACCGGCCGCCGTAGCCACGCCTTTCCGGAGGCGACGAGCCGATTGACGGAGCGTGAGCCGGGCATGAGCGGCCGCTGGGGCGGGCTTGGCACCGGTGTGGTTGGTTGGCCCGGTGAGTCGTGGCATCTCCCGCTCCGGCGCGGGCCGGTCGTCGGCGGACGTGGTGATCCTGGGCGCCGGCCCCGCAGGCCTGGCGGCGGCCTGGCGTGCCGCGCGGACCGGCCGTTCCGTCGTCGTGCTCGAGGCGGCGCCGTACGTCGGTGGGATGGCGGCGAGCTTCGAGGTCGGCGGTATCCGGGTCGACGCCGGGAGTCACCGGCTGCACCCCGCGACCGCTCCGGCGCTGCTCGCGGACCTGCGCGGACTCCTCGGTGACGACCTCCAGACCCGGCCCCGCAACGGCCGGTTGCGGGTCGCCGGCAGCTGGGTCGGCTTCCCGCTCAAGCCCGTGGAGCTCGCCAAGGCCCTGCCGCCGGGGCTGCTGGCCGGCATCGCGCGCGACGCGCTGACCGGCCCGTTGCGCAAGCCGCGGCAGGACACCTACGCCGAGGTCCTGCGCGCCGGTCTCGGCCCGACCCTCTACGGCGCCCTCTACGAGCCCTACGCGAGCAAGCTGTGGGGCCTCGACGGCAGCGAGATCGACGGCGAGCAGGCTCGTCGCCGCGTCACCGCGGACACGCCGTGGAAGGTCGCGGCGAAGATCCTCTCCCGGGCGCGCCGCAGTCGGGCGACCGGCGAGGGCGGCTCCGGGCAGGGCCAGATCTTTCACTACCCGCGCCGTGGCTTCGGGCAGATCGTCGAGGCGCTCGCCGACGCCGCCACCGCCGCGGGCGCCGACATCCGGCTCTCCAGCGCGGTCGACCGGGTCGTACCCCGCTCGGGGCTCGACTCGGCGCCGCAGGTCCGCACCGCCGACGGCACGACGGTGACGGGTCGTCACGTGTTCTCCACGGTCCCGCTCCCGCGCCTCGCCGCGATGACCGACCCACCCGCCCCGGCCGAGGTGCTGGCCGCCTCCGGCAGCCTGACCTTCCGTGCGATGGTGCTGGTCTACCTCGTCCACGGCGGGGGCCGGTGGACGTCCTTCGACGCGCACTACCTCCCGGCCGACGGCACGCCGGTCACCCGGATCTCCGAGCCGACCAACTACCGGGAGAGCGCCGACGACCCGACCGACCGCAGCGTCCTCTGCGTCGAGATCCCGTGTGCCCCCGACGACGCGACGTTCTCCGCCGACGAGGCGACGCTGACCGGCATCGTGACCGACACCCTGGCGCGCACCGGGCTGCCCCCGTTGAACGTGCAGGAGGTCGTGGTCCGGCGGGTCAAGCACGTCTACCCCGTCTACACCCGTGGCTACGGGCCGGCGCTCGAGGCGCTCGACACCTGGGCCCGCGGGATCTCCGGGGTCACGACCTTCGGCCGCCTCGGTCTGTTCGCCCACGACAACACCCACCACGCGCTCGCGATGGCGTACGACGCCGTCGACGCGCTGACCCCGGTCGGCTTCGACCACGGCGCCTGGGCGATGGCCCGGCTCCGGTTCGCCGACCACGTGGTCGAGGACTGAGTTTCCTGACCTGACGTCAGAACACTGACGGCGCCGGACGAACGCCGTCCACCAGCAGCGACGGTGTGATCCCCGGCGCGAGCCCGACGGAGACGCGGGCCCCGATCTCGAGCCGGAGTTCGTGCGGCTGCAGCGAACGGATCGTCAGGCCGGACTTCAGCGTGACCGTGTAGAGGATGAACGCGCCCTGGAACTCCAGCGCGGTGATCTCACCCTTGCCGGGACCGCCGGCGTCGAGGGTCACCTCGTGCGGGCGCGCGACGATCTCGACGGCCCCGTGGCCGAGGCCGCGCGGGGCGACCACCTCGACGATCTCGGAGTGCAGCATCCCGGCGTCGCGCTCGGCCGGCAGGAACACCGCGTCGCCGACGAAGGTCGCGACGAACCGCGTGGCGGGGTGGTGGAACGCCTCGTCCGGGGAGGCGTCCTGCTCGACGCGGCCGCCGCGCAGAATCACGACGCGGTCGCCGGTGGCGAGGGCCTCGTCGCGGTCGTGGGTGATCAGGATCGCCGCGGTTCCGGTGTGCCGCAGGATCGCGACCGTGTCGGTGCGGATCTGCGCGCGCAGGCCGCGGTCGAGGCTGGAGAACGCTTCGTCGAGCAGCACGATCGGCGGCCTGGGCGCGAGCGCCCGGGCCAGCGCGACCCGCTGCTGCTCACCGCCGGAGAGCTCGTGCGGGTACCGGCCCGCCAGCGGGCCGAGGGAGACCAGGTCAAGGACCTCGCGGATCCGTGCCGTCCGGTCCGGCGACCGCCGGGGGAGCCCGAACCCGACGTTGTTCTCGACCGTCAGGTGCGGGAACAGCGCGTGGTCCTGGAACACCAGACCGACGCCGCGGCGCTCGGCGGGCACCCAGACGTCCGGCCCGGCCACGCAGCGCCCGGCGAGGGTCACCCGGCCCGCGTCCGGTCGCTCGAGGCCCGCGATCATCCGCAGCGTCGTCGACTTCCCGCACCCGGACGGCCCGACCATCGCGACGATCTCGCCCGGCCCGACGGTCAGCGAGATACCGTCCACCGCGCGCGTCTTCCCGAAGTCCTTGACGACGGACTCCAGCGTCAGCGGGAACGTCGGCGCGCTGATCACGTGCATGCCGTCGCTCATGAGTGCGCCTTCGCGGGGAGGATCTTCCGGAACAGGATCAGCACCGGGATCATCGCCACGACGACGATGGTGAGCGCCGGCACGGCCGCGCTCTCCCAGCGGGTCTCGGACGCCTCCTGGTAGACCTGCACCGAGAGCGTGGTGAAGCCGAAGGGCCGCAGCAGCAGCACGATCGGCAACTCCTTCAGCGCGTCGACGAGAACCAGCACCGCCGCGACCGCGACGCCGGCCCGGGCGAGCGGGAGGTGCACCCGGGTCAGCACCTGCCGCGGCCGGGTCCCGAGGGACAGGGCCGCGCCGGTGAGCGACGGGGACATCTTCGCGAACGAGGCGTCGACGCTCTGGTAGGCGGGGGCCATGAATCGCACCAGGTAGGCGTAGACGATGCCCGCGACCGAGCCGGTCACGACCAGTCCGGTGCCGCCGGGGACGCCGAGACCCTCCAGCCCGTCGTCCGCCCAGGCGAAGACGATGAGTACACCGATCGCCACGACGACACCCGGCACCGCGTACCCGACGGTCGCGAGCTGGGCCGCGACGTCGACCCGTCGACCGTGCGTCAGCTTCGCCGCGTGCGCCATCACGACCGCGGCGGCGGTGCAACCCGCGGCGGCGATCAGGCCGATCCGCAGGCTGTTCCAGAGGTAGTCCAGGTAGCGGTCGTCGACGATGCTGGAGAAACCGCCCTCGTCCGTCGTGGCCGCCCACCACACCAGTTGGCCGAGCGGGAGGACGAACGCGACGCCGAGCAGCGCGCTGCAGGCGGCGGTCGTGGCCCAGGCCCGCGCGCCGGTCAGCCGGATCGGGGTGAAGCCGCGTTCGGGCCCGCCGCGCTGCAGGTACCGCGCGCGGCCGCGGGCCAGGCGCTCGGCGAGGATCACGAGGATCGCGAAGGAGAGCACCAGGCTCGCGAGCACCGTCGCGGACTGGCGGTCGAACGTGCCCTTCCAGACCTGGTAGACCCCGACCGTGACCGTGTCGACGTTGAAGTAGGTGACGGTCCCGAAGTCGGTCAGGGTCTCCATCATCACCAGGGCCGCGCCCGCCATCAGCGACGGCCGGGCCAGCGGCAGCACGACGCGGCGCAGGGCCGCCCACGGGCCGCACCCCAGTGACCGGGCGGCGTCGTAGGTGGCCGGAGCCTGCTCCAGCAGCGCCGAGCGCGCCAGCAGGTAGACGTACGGGTAGAGGCACAGCGACAGGACGAGAATCGCCATGCCGGTCGAGCGGACGTCGGGGAACCAGGCGTCCTGGCCGAACCACTCGCGCCACTGCGTCTGCACCGGGCCGGGGTAGTCGAGGACCGACAGGTAGATGAACCCGAGGATGTACGCGGGCATCGCCAGCGGCAGGACCAGCAGCCACGAGAACGCGCCGCGGCCGGGGAAGTCGTAGGCGGTCACGACCCAGGCCAGCCCACCGCCGATGAGGACGGTCAGCGCCCCGACGCCGATCAGCAGGACGAACGTCGTCCAGATCATCTCGCCGAGGCGGGGCGGCCACTTCACGTCGTGGCCGGTCGCAGCGACGGCGTCGATCACGACCGCGATCACCGGCGCCGCCGCGACGAGGGCGACGACGAAGACGGCGACGGCCCAGCCGATCCGGCCGGTCCCGGCGCCGCCGGTGCGGCTCCGGCCCGGTTCGGCGCTCGGGGCGGTGACGCCCGGGTCGAGCAGAGTCACCTGCGGACTCTCGGCACCGGCGACCGTGTCACCGGTAGCCGGCCTCCGACATCAGCGCGATCGCGTCGGCGTTGAGCTTGCCGTACGCCTCCGCGTTGATCGGCTGGAACTTGAACGTGCCGAAGCCAGAGATCAGCTCCTCCGGCTTCACGTCCGGGTTCACCGGGTACTCGTGGTTGCCGTCGACGAAGGCGTTGGCGCCCTTCGTGGCCAGCCACTCGATCAGCTTCTGCGCGTCGGCGACGTTGTCGGAGTTCTTCAGGACCCCGGCGCCCGAGATGTTGACGTGGACGCCCTCGCCGCTCTGGTTCGCCCAGTACGGCTTGACCTTGAAGTTGCTGTCGTCGTCGAGGATCCGCGCCAGGTAGTAGTGGTTGGTGATCGCGACGTCGCAGCCGCCGGCGTTGACCGTCTTCAGGATGGTGACGTCGTCGCCGATGATGTTGACGTCGTTGGCGACCCAGCTCTTCACGATCTCCAGGGCGCGGTCACGGCCCTGCCTGTCGATCATCTGCGCGACCAGGGACTGCACGTACGACGACTTGGAGGTCCGCATGCACAGGCGGCCCTTCCACTTGGGGTCGCCGAGCCCGGCGTAGGAGTCGGTCGCGTCGAAGTCGCTCGGCTGCACCTTGTCGGGGTTGTACATCAGGGTGCGCACGCGCATGCTCAGCCCGACCCAGCGGTCCTGCGGGTCGCGCAGCCCCTCCGGCACGGCCTCGTCGAGCACCGGGGACTGCAACGGCAGCAGCAGGTCCTGCTGCGCCGCGTTCCAGAGGTTGCCGGCGTCGACGGTCATGAAGATGTCGGCGGGCGTGTCCTCGCCCTCGGCCTTGATCCGCTCGAGGAGCTCCGCGTCGCCGCCGTAGAGGAACTCGACGTTGATGCCGGTCTCCTTGGCGAACTGCGTGAACGCCACTTCGAGGTCGTAGTGACGACCGGAGTAGACACGGATCGTGCTCTTGTCGTCACCGCCGCACGCCACGAGGAACGGAAGGCACAGCGTCAGGACGGCGGCCACTCGAAGCGGCATCCGGAGCGACTTGCGGAACACGACTCACACCCTTGCACGTTGATCGTCAGTCACCCGATGGGCAGCCTAACCTAACCCCGAAGCCTGAACGGGTCGCGCGCGACCTGCCCGAGAACTCACGTGAGGACACAAGATGAGACTGCGCCGTACCCGAGTCGTCGGAAGCCGACTGATCCTCGCCGCGGGTCTGGTGGCCGGCGTCGCGGGCCTCGCGGCCTGTGGGGACGACGACGGCGGTCAGGTCCGCAACCTGACCGAGGAGCAGGGCATCTCCGGCGGCGGCAGTGGTTCCGGCAGTGGCTCCGGCAGTGGCTCCGGGTCCGGCTCCGGGTCCGGCTCGAGCAGCGGGTCGGTCAGCGGGTCGGGGTCATCGAGCGGGTCCGCCAGCGGGCAGTAGGGAAGCCCGCGGGCCGCGCGCTCGCGCGGTCCGCGTTGAGTTCGCGGTGCACGGCCGGTACCACCTTCCGCAGGTACCGGCCGAGCTTGACGAACGAGTCGCCGGTGGTCCGGAAGTGGTAGCGGATCGGGACCTCGGCGTAGACGAATCCCTTGCCGAGCAGGTCGAGCGTGAGGACCTGGGCGTAGTTGTAGTCGTGGATGATCTCCGCCTCGGCGGCCGCGCGGGGCGAGAAGGCGCGGTACCCGCTCTGGCCGTCGGTCAGGTCGCGGCGCCGCGCCGTCCAGCGCACCCACCGGGTCAGGACGAGGTTCCCGAACCGCCGGTGCGGGCGCATGTGCTCGATGTTGCCGGCGAAGCGCGAACCGACGACGTAGTCGGCGGTCCCGGCCAGGACGGGGGCCACGACCGTCGGCAGGTCCTCGGGCGCGTACTCGCCGTCGGCGTCCAGGTAGACGACCGCGGCGGGGGAGAGCGCGCTCGCCTCGCGCAGCGCGGTGCGGACGGCCGCGCCGAGGCCACGGTTGACCTCGTGCGGGACGACGACGGCCCCGGCCTCCGCCGCGCGGGCGGCGGACGCGTCGGCCGACCCGTCGTCGACGACGATGCAGACCAGGGGCCGGCCCGCGACCGTCCTCGGCAGGCGGCCCACGACCTCGGCGACCACGTCCTGCTCGTTGTAGACCGGGATCACCGCGACGACCGGGGCGTCCGGTGCCACCGGGACCGGTTCGGGTCGCGGCGGCAGCACCCGCGGCAGCCGGAGGTTGCCCCAGTAGCCGGGGGTCGGCGTCACCAGTGCCACGCCTCCGACCACGAGTGAGTACGCGGTCTTCACCGCATGCGTGGCGAGAGCGATCGCGAACGCCGTACCGGCGTCGACGCCCAGCGCCGCCAGGGCCGCCGTGCCCGCGGCCTCGTAGGACCCGATGCCGCCGGGGGTGAGCGCGACCGTCTGCGCCGCGATCGCGACCGCGGTCACGGCGATCGCCTCGTGGTAGTCCAGGGAGACGCCGGCGGCGTGGGCGACCTGCCAGGCGAGCGTGGCCTCCAGGGCCCAGGCGACGAACGCCGTCCCGACGATCGTCGCGGCGGGCATCCGCAGCTCGCCCGGGCCGCGCGCCGCCAGGCCCCGGGCCCACAGCAGCACCGGGACGGCCGCGAGGGCGAGGGCGACGGCGAGCACCCAGGCCCACGCGCCGATCAGCTCGCCGGCGAGCCCGGGGACCGCGACCAGTGCCAGCACCGCGACCGAGAGCAGGTCGGCCAGGCGCAGGGTCACCGTCGTGGCGGTCACCGGGCCGACGGCCAACGGGGTGCGGCGCAGCACCGACGTCACCCGCAGGATCTCGCCGAGGCGGAAGGGCAGGACGTGGTTGCCGAGCACGGAGACGTGCAGCGCGGCCCAGGACTGGCCGAACGAGAGGCCGGGCAGGGTGCGGGTCCACGCCCAGGACCGGAGGGCGAACGCCGCGGCGTAGCAGAGCAGGACCAGCGCCAGCGGACCCGGCGCCGCGGCCAGGGCCTCCGCGGTCTCCCGGAGCACCGGACCGTCGACGACCCGGACCAGGTAGACCACCGACAGCGCGAGCACGACGACGCCGACGACCGTGCGTGCCTTTCGCACTCGCTGCTCCTGTCGCTACTCGCGCATGCACCTTTCTTGAGAAAGGCCAGGCTAGCCTTGCCAGCGCGACCGCCGGGTCACCGGCGGTGTCCCTGGGGCGACGGAGGAGATCGAGCATGGCAGTCGTGGTCACCGGGTCGGCCGGGTTCCTCGGTCAGGCCGTCGTGGCGCGTCTGCTCGCCGCGGGGCGCGAGGTGATCGGCATCGACCGGCGCGGCGGCGTGCCCACCGGTCCCGGCCACACCGAGCTGCACGCCGACCTGATCGGGTCCGACGGCGTCGCCGCCGACGCGATCCGTGAGGCCGGCGGTGTCATCCACCTCGCCGGCTGCCCGGGTGTGCGGGACTCCCGCACCGACGTCGCCTGGCACCGGCACCGCGACAACGTGCTGGCCACCGCCGCGGTGCTCGGCGCCGCCCCCCGGCGGACGACCGTCGTCGTGGCGACCTCGTCCTCGATCTACGGCGGGTCGGTCGGCGGCCGCCCGTGCGCGGAGACCGACCCCCTGAACCCGCGTGGCGGGTACGCCGCGAGCAAGGCGCTGGCCGAGGCCCTGTGCCGCGACCACAACGAGGCCGGCGGCCGTGTGGTCGTCGCGCGGCCGTTCACGGTCGCCGGCGAGGGCCAGCGCTCGGACATGGCGCTGTCGATGTGGATCGACGCCGCGCGTGCGGGACGCCCGCTGCGGATCCTCGGCGGGCCCGAGCGCACCCGTGACGTCACCGACGTCCGGGACGCCGCCCGGGCGCTGATCGCGCTGCTGGACGCGGGGGAGCCCGGGCCCGTGAACGTCGGCACCGGCGTCCCGATCCGGCTCGACGCGATGATCGACGCGATCGCGACTGCGCTGGACGTCGACGTCCGCACACGCGTGGAGCCGGCCGGGCCCGAGGAGGTCTCCGACACGCGCGCGGACACCCGGCGGCTGGAGCGCATCGTCGGCTTCGTGCCGCACACGGACCTCGCCGATGTGGTGGCCCGTCAGATCGCGGCCGCCGACTTCGAGCAGGTCGCGGAGTCCGGCCGCGTCCCTGCGTGAGCGCGGATCGGTTGAGCGCGTGACTCCGGCGTCGGCGCGGGTCGAGCCGGCCGCGGTCCCGCGACGCGTGGTCGCGGCGGGGATGCTCGCCGCGTTCGTCGTCGCGCTCACCGTCGGCCTGCTCGGCATCGACGTCCGCGCCACGATCGGCGGGCGCGCCGCGGTCGACGAGCCGCAGTACCTGCTCACGGCGTTGTCGCTCGCCGAGGACGGCGACCTCGACATCTCCGACGAGCTGTACGACCGGCGCTGGCGTGCGTTCCACGACGCGAACCTGCCGGTGCAGACCGAGCCCAAGGCCGACGGCAGTCAGATCAGCCCGCACGACCCGCTGCTCCCGATCCTCATCGCCGCGCCGATGGGCCTGTGGGGTTTCCAGGCCGCGAAGGCGACGGTCTGCGTCCTGGCCGGTCTGGCCGCGGCCCTCACGGTGTGGATCGCGGTCCGGCGCCTCGGCGTGCGGCCGTCCCTCGCGACCGCCGTCGTGTCGGTCGCGTTCGCCTCGCCACCGCTGGCGATCTACGCCCAGCAGATCTACCCCGAGATGCCGGCGGCGCTGGCGGCGCTGGTCGCGGTGGCCGCGCTGACCGGTTCGTGGTCGCGCCGGGCGCAGGTGACGTTCGTGCTCGCCGTCGTCGCCCTGCCGTGGCTGAGCGTGAAGTACTCCGCGGTGGCGGCGATGCTGGCCCTGGTCGGGCTGTGGCGGCTCTGGCGCGACCGCGGCCGCCCGGCGGCCGCCGTGCTCGTCGGGGTGTTCGCCGCGATGGGCGCGATCTACCTCGTCGTGCACAAGATCGTCTGGGGCGGGTGGACGGTCTACGCCTCCGGCGACTTCTTCCAGGAACCGGGGGAGTTCGCGGTCGTCGGGACGAACCCGGACTACCTCGGGCGCAGCCGGCGCCTGACCGGGCTGCTGATCGACCGGCACTGGGGAATCGCGGCCTGGCAGCCGGCCTGGCTGCTCGTGATCCCGGCGGTCGCGGCGCTGATCGCCGCGCGACCGCGGCACTGGACGGCGCTGGTGGTCCCGGCGACGGCGGGGTGGCTGGTCGCGACCTTCGTCGCGCTGACGATGAGCGGGTTCTGGTCGCCGGGCCGGCAGATCGTCGTGATCCTGCCGCTGCTCGTCCTCGTCATCGCGTGGTGGCTCTCGACCTCGCCGCCCGCGGTGCTGGTCGGCGCCGCCGCGCTCGGGTTCGTCGGCCTGTTCTCGATGGCCGCGTTCCTCTCCGACGGCTGGGACCGCCGCATCACCTGGGTCTTCGCCTTCGACAAGGTCGACAACCCGCTCTACGACGGGTGGAAGGTCTTTCTCCCGCCGTACCAGGAGGGCTCGGGCGCCGAGGTGTGGGTGCGCCACGGCATCTGGCTGGCGGTGATCGCCGCGGTCGCGGCGGCGGCCTGGTGGGCCGCCCGCCCGCGGGTGACGGCGGCGGCGGAGCCGTCCGCTAACGTCGCCGGGCGTGAGACGGACGCGCGCGACGGGATTGGCGCTGGGCGTCCTGGCTGACGCCCTGCTCGCCGACCCGCGGCGCGGCCACCCGGTCGCGGGGTTCGGGCGGGCGGCCGCCGCTCTCGAACGCGCGACCTGGCGCGACTCCCGCGCCGCCGGCGTGCGGTACACCGCCCTCGCCGTCGGAGTGCCGGTGGTGGCAGCTGCCCTGCTGCAGCGGCGGGCGGCGCGGTCGCCGCTGGCCGAGACCGCGCTGACGGCGGTGAGCACGTGGGCCGTGCTCGGCGGGACCAGCCTCGGTCGCGAGGCGGATCTGATGGCTCGTCATCTCCAGGGCGGCGACCTGTCGGCCGCCCGGGGTCGGCTCTCGCACCTGTGCGCCCGGGACCCGTCGGGGCTGGGGGAGAAGGAGCTCGCCCGCGCCACGGTCGAGTCCGTCGCGGAGAACACCGGCGACGCCGTCGTCGCGCCGTTGTTCTGGGGCGCGGTCGCCGGCGTGCCGGGGCTGGTGGGGTACCGCGCGGTGAACACCCTCGACGCGATGGTCGGCTACCGCAACGAGCGCCACACGAACTTCGGGTGGGCCTCCGCGCGTCTCGACGACGTCGCGAACCTCCTGCCGGCCCGGCTGACGGGTCTGCTGACGGTGCCGGCGGCCCGGGCCGTGGGGGGCTCCCCGCGGCGGGCGGCGGCGGTTCTCGCCGCGGACCGGCGGGTCCATCCGAGCCCGAACGCGGGCTGGTGCGAGGCGGCGGCGGCCGGCGCGCTCGACGTCCGGCTCGGCGGCGCGAACACCTACCACGGCGCCGTCGAGACCCGGGGCACGTTGCACGCCGCCGGGCGGGAGCCCGAGGTCGCCGACATCGGCCGGGCGGTCCGGCTCTCGCGAGCGGTGGGGCTCGGTGCAGCTGCTCTCGCGGTGATCGCCGCCGGGCTGACGGGTCGTCAGGGCAGGTCCGGGTGAAGGGCGCCCTGCTCGTCGCCGGCACGACGTCGGACGCCGGCAAGAGTGTGCTGACCGCCGGCCTGTGCCGGTGGCTGCACCGGCGCGGGGTCGCCGTCGCGCCGTTCAAGGCCCAGAACATGTCCAACAACTCCGCCGTCACGCCGGACGGGGCGGAGATCGGACGCGCGCAGGCCATGCAGGCCGCGGCGGCCGGGCTGGAGCCCGAGGCCGCGATGAACCCGGTGCTGCTCAAGCCGGGCAGTGACCGCAGCTCGCAGGTCGTCCTGCTCGGCGAACCCGTCGCCGACGTGACGGCGCGGTCGTACCGGGACCTGAAACCGAAGTTGATGAGCACCGTCCTCGACTCGCTCGCCGACCTGCGCTCGCGGTACGACGTCGTGGTCTGCGAAGGGGCGGGCAGCCCCGCGGAGATCAACCTGCGCGCGGACGACATCGCCAACATGGGCCTGGCGCGTGCGGCCGACCTGCCGGTGGTTGTGGTCGGCGACATCGACCGCGGCGGCGTCCTCGCCGCGATGTTCGGCACGCTCGCGGTGCTCGACCCGGCCGATCAGGCCCTGATCGCCGGCTTCGTCGTCAACAAGTTCCGCGGCGACCCGTCGTTGCTCGCGCCCGGCCTGGACCGGCTGCGCGAACTGACGGGGCGTCCGACCTACGGCGTCCTGCCCTGGCTGCCGAACCTGTGGCTCGACGCCGAGGACTCGCTCACCCTCGACGCCGCCGGTCCGGCGCCGGGCACCACCGCGGCGGCGGGCGCGGACGTGCTGCGCGTCGCCGCGGTGCGTCTCCCGCGCATCTCGAACCTCACCGACCTCGACGCCCTCGCGGCCGAGCCCGGCGTCGTCGTCCGGTTCGTCACCGCGCCGGAGGAGCTCGGTGACGCCGACCTCGTCGTGCTGCCGGGCACGCGCGCCACCGTCACCGACCTGGCGTGGTTGCGGGAGTGCGGCCTCGCCGACGCCGTCGTCGCGCGGGCCGCGGCCGGGCGGCCGGTCCTCGGCGTGTGCGGGGGCTATCAGATGCTGGCGCGCACGATCACCGACGACGTCGAGTCGCGGGCCGGGGCCGTGGCCGGGCTGGGTCTGCTGCCCGCGGACGTCGTCTTCGAGCCCCGCAAGACCGTCGGGCGCACCGCGGGCGAGGAGTACGGGCAGCCGGTCCGCGGCTACGAGATCCACCACGGCCGGGTCCGCTTCGACGCCGGCACCCGCCCGTTCCTCGACGGCTGTCGCGCCGGCGCGGTGTGGGGGACGACCTGGCACGGTGCGCTGGAGTCCGACGCGTTCCGGCGCGCGTTCCTCGCCGAGGTCGCCGCCGCGGCGGGCCGGGACTTCCGGCCGGTGGGCGAGGTGAGCTTCGCGGCGGTCCGCGAGGCCCGGCTCGACGTGCTCGGGGACCTGGTCGCCGACCACCTCGACGCGGCCGCGCTGGACGCCCTGATCGGCGGCGGCGCGCCCCGCGGGCTGCCGGTGCTGCGAACGGTGCTCGGACCTGAGGTTCAATAGTGAGTAGAGCACTGATGTTCGGGTTCGCTCCGGAGCGTCGTGCCGGATCGACACTGCCGACAGCCTGGAGGGCGCGTTGAAGATCTCCGCGAAGGTCGACTACGCGGTGCGCGCCCTGATCGAGATCGCGGGCAACGAGAGCGACCGCCCCCGCTCGGCGGAGTCGATCTCCACCGCCCAGGACATCCCGCGCGACTTCCTGCTCGCGGTCCTGGCCGACCTGCGCCGCGCCGGGCTGGTCGCGAGCCAGCGGGGTCAGGCCGGCGGCTGGGCCCTGCTCACGCCGGCCGGCGAGATCTCCGTCGCCGACGTCATTCGCGCCACCGACGGACCGCTGGTCAGCGTCCACGGCCGCGCGCCCGAGGACGTCTCCTACGAGGGGTCGGCCGAGGCCCTGCAGTCGGTCTGGATCGCCGTCCGCTCCAGCCTGCGCGAGGTGCTGGAGGACGTCACCGTCGCCCACCTGCTCGCCAAGGACCTCCCCGCCGCCGCGGTCGAGCGCACCCGCTCCGAGGACGCCTGGCACCGCCGCTGACCCACACCCGCTGACCCACTCCTGCGGGATGACGTCCCGCACGGGTGGCCTGTCAGCCCGCGGGTGGGCTGACACGGGGGTGCTGCGGGACGTCATCCCGCGGGGGTGGCTTGTCAGCCCGCGGGTGGGCTGACACGGGGGTGCTGCGGGACGTCATCCCGCGGAGGTCGGGGGGGTCAGCCGAGGGCGTAGCCGAGGAAGACGCCGCGGGCGGGGTCGCCCGCGGTCCCGGGGCGGTTGAGGTCCCAGAACTCGGACCCGGCCCCGGTGGGACGGGCCGCGCCCGCGCCGAGGACGGTGAACGCGCCGGACCGGTGGTTCGGGGTGCCGGCGGCGCCCTCGGCCGGGACGCCGACGACCAGGCGGGCCGGCCCGCTGCCGGTCAGCCGCCGCACGAGCAGCGCGGCGCCGAAGCGGTCGCCGGTCGTGGGATCGCCGCCGACGCCCGGTGTCGCCTGGCTGACGAGTACCGCCCCCTTCGCGCGCAGGCCCTGCGCCGAGCCGAGCAGCACGGTCACGGAGCCGGCGTTCGCGACCGTCCCGCCGGGGGTCCCGACCGCGTCGCCGGGCGCCCCGATCGCGAGACCGTCGTACTTGCCCTCGGCGAGGCGGCCGGCCGCGAGGACCGCGCCGAAGCGGTCGCCGTCCTGGGCGGCCCCGGAAACCGTGTCGTCGCCCTGGCGCCACAGCTGCGGCGCCGACAGTCCGTCGGGGGCGGCGTGGAGCACCGCGACGGCCCCGCGGCTACGGTCCGCGCCGGGCATGCCGATCGCGACGTCCGCCCGGCCGTCGCCGTTGAAGTCCCCGGTGGTGAGGGCGGCCCCGAAGGCGTCGCCGAAGGTCGGCTTGCCGGCCCCCGCCGTGCCCCGGTCGAAGGTCGCGGCCGGGGCGGTGAACCCGTCCCGGGTCCCGCGCAGGAGCGCGACGGCGCCGCGGCCGTCCTCGCCGGGGACGCCGACGATCAGCTCGTCGATGCCGTCGCCGGTGACGTCACCCGCCGCGAGCGCCGCGCCGAACGCGTCGCTGTCCTCGGCCTTGCCGCCGACGACCCCGCGTCCGGGCCGCAGGTCGGCGGGCTTGCGGCCGGCGTTCAGTCCGCCGGTCGCGCCGAACAGGACGGTGACGTATCCGGCGCCGAACGCCTTGCCCTGCGTCTCGCCCGGGGCGCCGACGGCGAGGTCGGCGATCCCGTCCCCGTCGAAGTCACCGGCGGCCAGCGTGGCCCCGAAACGGTCGTTGGGTTCGGCCGAGTCGGGGATGCCGGGGCTGTTCTGGCTCAGGTGCAGCGGCCGCGGCTTGCCCTTCGCGGTGATCAGGCCGGTCGGCGAGCCGTAGAGGATCGTGACGGCCCCGGTCGTGCCGTTCTCCCCGGGCGCCCCGACGGCGACGTCGGCGCACCGGTCGCCGTTGAAGTCCGCGACCGCGAGCGCGGCGCCCCACTCGTCGGAGTCCTCGCTCTTGTCCGGGACGCCGGGGGAGTCCTGGGTGAGGAACTCGTCGTCGGGCGCGGTTCCGGTCGCCTCGGCGGTCAGCCCCTTCGCGGTCCCGTAGAACACGTGGATGCCGCCCTGCAGGCGCGTCCGGCCGTACTCGGTGACGACGAGGTCGCCGAACCCGTCGCCGTTGATGTCCCCGGCGAGGGTGTCGCCCGCCGCTCCCCGGCACGCGGCGGGGGCGGTCACGGGTCCGGCGGCCGCACCGGCCGCTCCGGCGGTGGCGAGCACGAGGCCGCCGGCCAGGAGTGCAGCGGTCAGGCGGGCCGCGGTCAGGCGGGCCGGGGTGGAACGGTCAGAGCTGTAACGCATGTGGTTAATGTGACTGATGGGGATGGAAGACGCGGGTCGGACGCGCCGGGGCGGACCCGTCCGGACGGTGTGAATAGGCTCGCCCGGTGCCAGCCGGATATCCGTTCTCCGCCGTCGTCGGGATGGACGACCTCAAGCTCGCGCTCGCTCTCAACGCGGTCGCGCCCCAGATCGGTGGGGTGCTGGTCCGCGGCGAGAAGGGGACCGCGAAGTCCACGGTCGTGCGTGCCCTCGCGGCGCTGCTGCCCGAGCAGGACGTCGTCGCGACCTGCCGCTTCGCCTGCGACCCGGCCGCGCCGGACCCGGACTGTCCGGACGGTCCGCACCCGGCCGAGGTGGCCACCGACCGCCGCCGCGCGCGGCTGGTCGAGCTGCCCGTCGGCGCGGCCGAGGACCGGGTCGTCGGCTCGCTGGACCTCGAGCGTGCGCTCACCGAGGGCGTGCGCAGCTTCGAGCCCGGGCTGCTCGCCGCCGCGCACCGCGGCGTGCTCTACGTGGACGAGGTCAACCTGCTCCACGACCACCTCGTCGACGTCCTCCTCGACGCGGCGGCGATGGGCCGCTGCTACGTCGAGCGGGAGGGCGTCTCGGTCTCGCACGCAGCCCGGTTCCTGCTGGTCGGGACGATGAACCCCGAGGAGGGGGAACTGCGGCCGCAGCTGCTCGACCGGTTCGGGCTCACCGTCCACGTCGCCGCCAGCCGCGAGCCCGCCGTCCGCGCCGAGATCGTCCGCCGCGGGATGCAGTACGAGGCCGACCCCGACCGCTTCGCCGCCGTCTGGGCCCCCGCGGACGCCGAGTTCGCCGAGTGCATCGCCTCCGCGCGCGAGCTCCTGCCGCACGTGTCGCTGCCCGACGCCGAGCTCGAGCGCATCGCCGGCGTCTGCGCGGAGTTCGAGGTCGACGGCATGCGCGCCGACCTCGTCATCGCCCGCGCCGCCCGCGCCCACGCCGCCTGGCAGGGCCGGGCCCAGGTGACCGCGGACGACGTCCGCGCCGCCGCCCGCCTCGCCCTCCCGCACCGGCGCCGCCGGGACCCGTTCGACGCGCCCGGCCTCGACGAGGCCCAGCTCGACAAGGCACTGGAGGAGTCCGGTCCGCCGCCGGAGCCGGACCCCGACCCGGACGGCGGTCCCGACGGCGGTGGCGGTGGGGGGAGCCCCCGGACGTCAGCGGAATCGGGCGCCATGACGACCGATCCCGCTGAAGCAGCGCCCCCCGCGGGCGCCGGCGGCGGGGTCGTGCCCGAGCAGGTGACGCCGCCCGAGGCGACGTACCGCGCGAAGCTGCTGACCGTCCCCGGCGTCGGGGCGGGGACGCCGGGCCGGCGATCCCGGGCCGAGACGCCGTCGGGTCACACCTCCGGCGCACGCCGGCCGGTCGGCCGCCTCGGTGCCCTGCACGCGACCGCGACCCTGCGCGCGGCCGCGCCGTTCCAGCGTGAGCGGGGCCGTGAACCCGGCCAGGGGCTGCGGCTGCGCCCCGGCGACCTGCGCGAGGCCGTGCGCGAGGGCCGCGAGGGCAACCTGGTCCTGTTCTGCGTCGACGCGTCCGGCTCGATGGGCGCCCGCACGCGCATGGGCGCGGTGAAGGCGGCCGTCCTCTCGCTGCTCCTCGACGCCTACCAGCGCCGCGACAAGGTCGGGCTGGTGACGTTCCGTGGGTCCGACGCGACGCTGGACCTGCCGCCGACCTCCTCGGTCGAGGCCGGGGCCGCCCGGCTGCGGAACCTGCCCACCGGCGGGCGCACCCCGCTCGCGGCCGGGCTCGCCGAGGCGCGGCACGTCCTCGCCGTCGAGCGCCTGCGGGACCCGGCCCGGCGCCCGCTGCTGGTCCTGGTCACCGACGGGCGCGCCACCGCCGCCCCGGGGACTCCGGGCGACCCGCTCACCCACGCCCACCGCGCCGCGGCCGCCCTGGCGGCGGACGGGGTCGCGGCGGTCGTCGTCGACTGCGAGGACGGCCCGGTCCGGCTCGGCCTGGCCGGGGGGATCGCGACGCTGCTGAACGCGCCGCTGCTGCGGCTGCACGAGCTCGAGGGCGGCGGTGGGCTCGCCGGCGCCGTCCGCTCCGTCCGGAGGGCCGCCTGATGCCGCAAGGAGTACCGACCACCGTCCCCGCCGACGGTCTGACGACCCGTCAGCGCCGGAACCGGCCGCTGGTGATCGTCCACACCGGCGAGATGAAGGGGAAGTCGACCGCCGCCTTCGGTCTCGCGCTGCGCGGCTGGAACCAGGGCTGGTCGATCGGGGTCTTCCAGTTCGTCAAGAGCGCGAAGTGGAAGGTCGGCGAGGAGGAGGCCTTCCGCGCGCTCGGCCGGCTGCACGAGCAGACCGGCGAGGGCGGACCGGTCGAGTGGCACAAGATGGGCGTGGGCTGGTCCTGGACGCGCAAGGCCGGGTCCGAGGAGGACCACGCCGCCGACGCTGCCGAGGGCTGGGCCGAGATTCGGCGCCGCATCGCGGCCGAGACCCACACCCTCTACGTCCTCGACGAGTTCACCTACCCGATGCACTGGGGCTGGGTGGACGTCGACGACGTCGTCGAGACCCTGGCGAACCGGCCCGGGCACCAGCACGTCGTCATCACCGGCCGGTACGCCCCGCCGGCGTTGCTCGAGGCCGCGGACCTCGTCACCGAGATGACCAAGATCAAGCACCCCATGGACGCCGGGCAAAAGGGGCAGCGCGGGATCGAGTGGTGAGCCGGACATGAGACGTTCGGCCGATCCTGCGGACCGGCGGCTGCACGCGGGGAAGTTTCGGGTTACGGTCTCGACGTACACCACAGAACGACCGCAGGGGGCGGGGCAGTCGTGGACGGATCGAAGCCGGTGAGGCGCTTTGCGCTGCCGGTCGCGTTGCTGGCCGCAGTGGGGCTGGTCGTGGGCGTCGTCGTCACCCGCGACGACGGCGGAACCCAGACGGTCGCGGCCGCGCCCACCCCCACCCCGAAGCCGAAGTGCAGCACCGCGGACGGCCGGTTCGTCCCGACCGGGGTCACGATCCCCAAGGTCGGCAAGAACATCAACGTGATGGCGCTGCCGCGCGACGCGAACGGCGTTCCCGGCACCCCGCCGCTCACCG
Organism: Sporichthya brevicatena; assembly: GCF_039525035.1. Taxonomy (NCBI): domain Bacteria; kingdom Bacillati; phylum Actinomycetota; class Actinomycetes; order Sporichthyales; family Sporichthyaceae; genus Sporichthya; species Sporichthya brevicatena. Next base: position 117,676 of record NZ_BAAAHE010000021.1, on the reverse strand, counting down.
GCGGCGGGAAGATGGCCATGGCCTTCGACCTGGGGCAGGGCATCCGGCCCGGCGACTCCCGCGGCAACGCCCTGCTGAACGCCCACACCTACCCCGACGGCAGCGCGCTCGGGAACAAGCTCCTGGACGGCCTGCGGGAGGGCGACCAGATCCGCGTCCACGGGCCGAAGGGGTACCTCTGCTACGAGGTCACCGACCGGCGTGAGGTCGCGGCCGGCGTCTACAAGCCGTACTTCGCGAAGAAGGGCAAGCCCCAGATCGCGATCGTCGTCTGCTCCGGCCAGCGCCTCGGCCCGGGTCTGTGGACCAAGCGCACGATCTGGTTCGCCTCCCCGGTCGACGCCGAGCCGACCAGCGTGGTCTCGGCCCAGGCGTCCTGAACCGCGCGTCCCACCCGGCATTGGCTGGACGAGGGCGGGGCCTTACCGTCGAGGCGTGAGCCCTCGTCTTCCGGTCCCCGGCGGTCCGCCGCGCCTGGTCGTCGCGGCTCCCGCCAGCGGACACGGCAAGACCACGGTCGCGACCGGCCTGATCGCCGCGCTGCGGGCGCGGGGTCTGCGCGTCTCGCCGCACAAGGTCGGCCCGGACTACATCGATCCCGGCTACCACGCCCTGGCCGCGGGCCGCCCCGCGCGCAACCTCGACGCCTGGATGACCTCGCCGGAGGTGATCGCGCCGCTGTTCCTGCACGGAGCCGCGGACGCCGACATCGCCGTCGTCGAGGGCGTCATGGGCCTGTTCGACGGCGTGACCGGCGGGGCGGACGGGATCGAGGACTTCGCCTCGACCGCGCACGTCGCCCGTCTGCTGGACGCTCCCGTCCTGCTCGTCGTCGACGCCGCCGCGCAGGCCCGTTCGGTGGCCGCGCTGGTCCACGGCTTCGCGACGTTCGACCCGGCCGTCCGCATCGGTGGGGTCGTGCTCAACCGCGTCGGCTCCGACCGGCACGAGCAGATCCTGCGGGACGCGCTCGCCGGGCTCGGTGTCCCGGTTCTGGGGGCGATCCGCCGCGAGGACAAGGTCTCGACGCCGTCCCGGCACCTCGGGCTGGTCCCGGTGGCCGAGCGCGCCACGGAGGCCGTCGACGCCGTCGCGGCGATGGGCGACCTCGTCGCCCGCACCTGTGACCTCGAAGCGATCTGCGCGATGGCCGCGACCGCGCCCCGGATGTCCGCGACACCGTGGGATCCGCACCTCGCGCTCGGCCCGACGCCCCGTGGCCGGCTCGGCCGCCGCCCGCGCATCGCGATCGCCGGCGGGCCGGCGTTCACCTTCAGCTACGCCGAGCACGTCGAGCTGCTCGTCGCCGCCGGCGCCGACGTCGTCACGATCGATCCGCTGCGCGACGAGTCGCTGCCGACCGGCACGACCGCGTTCGTCGTCGGGGGCGGGTTCCCCGAGATCCACGCGGCCGCGCTGTCGGAGAACGAGCGGCTGCGCAAGGACGTGGCCGACCTCGCGGCCTCCGGCGGTGTCGTCGTCGCCGAGTGCGCCGGGCTGCTCTACCTCGCGCGTGAGCTCGACGCGGTCCCCATGTGCGGCGTGCTCGACGTCTCCGCGGTGATGACGCCCCGCCTGACGCTCGGCTACCGGGAGGCCGTCGCCGCGGCCGACTCGGTGCTGTGCCGGGCGGGTACGCGCCTCCGCGGGCACGAGTTCCACCGCACCGTGTGCGAGCCGGCCGCGGGCGCCGACGGGACCCGGCCGGCCTGGACCGTTCGCCCGTCCACGGGTGGGTCCGGCGTCGCCGAGGGCCACACGACCGGCAACGTGCACGCCTCCTACCTGCACCTGCACTGGGCGGGCCGGCCGCGGCTGGCCCGGCGCATCGTCGAGGCCGCGCGCCGTGTCGACCCGCGGCGGCTCGCCCGGCCGTGAGCGAGTTCGACCTCCACCACCACGGCGACGACGAGCTCGCTCCGGGCCTGGTGGACCTGGCCGTCAACGTCCGGCCCGGGACCCCGCCGGAGTGGCTGCGGACCCGGCTCGCGGAGTCCCTCGCCGACCTCGCCGCCTACCCCAAGCCCGACGCGGCGCGGAAGGCGGTCGCGGCCCGGCACGGACGGTCGCCCGCCGAGGTGCTGCTCACCGCGGGTGCGGCCGAGGCGTTCACGCTGATCGCCCGGGCCCTGACCCCGCGCCGCGCGGTCGTGGTGCACCCGCAGTTCACCGAGCCCGAGGCCGCGCTCCGCGCCGCCGGGCACCCGGTGGAGCGGGTGCTGCTGCGCTCCGAGAACGACTTCACCCTCGACCCCGCGGCGGTCCCGCCGGACGCGGACCTCGTGGTCGTTGGCAACCCGACGAACCCGACCTCGGTGCTGCACCCCGCCGCCACCCTCGCGACGCTGGCCCGGCCCGGGCGGGTGCTCGTCGTCGACGAGGCGTTCATGGACGCGATCCCGGGGGAGACCGAGACCCTCGCCACCGCCGCTCTGCCCGGGCTCGTCGTGCTCCGCAGCCTGACGAAGACCTGGGGCCTGGCCGGCCTGCGCATCGGCTACTGCCTGGCGCCGCCGGACCTCGTCTCCGCGTTCGCGCGCGTCCAGCCGCACTGGTCGGTGAGCGCACCGGCGCTGGTCGCCGCCGAGGTCACCAGCACGCCCGCCGCGCTCCTGGAGGCGGCCGGCGCCGCGCGGGAGGTCGCAGTCGACCGCGGCTACCTGCAGCGCCGCCTGCGGAGCCTGGGCCTGCGGGTGGTCGGCGACCCGCGGGGGCCGTTCGTCCTCGTCGCGGTGCCGGACGGCGAGACCGTCCGCGCCGGCCTCCGTGCCGCCGGCTTCGCCGTGCGCCGGGGCGACTCCTTCCCCGGCCTCGGGCCGGACTGGCTGCGCATCGCGGTCCGCGACGCCGCCACCACCGACGCCCTCGTCACCGCCTGGGCCGACCTCGGTCGTCGCGGATGAGCGCGGACGCGGACCCCGGGTTCGGGGCGGCGGCGCGGGCGGCGGTCTACGACGTCATCGCCGCACGCCGGGACGTCCGCACCGGCTTCCGGCCGGACCCGGTCGCCGACGAGGTGCTGACGCGCGTGTTGGCGGCGGCCCACGCGGCACCGAGCGTCGGGTTCTCCCAGCCCTGGGACTTCCTCGTGATCCGCTCGCCGCAGACGCGCGAACGGCTGCACGCGTTGGCGACGGCGGCCCGGGACGCCTACGCGGCCTCGCTGCCGACCGCGCGCGCCCGCGCCTTCGCGAAGCTCCGCGTGGAGGCGATCCGCGAGGCGCCGGTCGGGATCGTCGTCACCTGCGACCCGACGCGGGGCGGCCGCCACACCCTCGGCCGCCACAGCCAGCCGCAGACCGCGGCGCACTCGGTCGCGGGGGCCGTGCAGAACCTCTGGCTGGCCGCGCGAGCCGAGGGCCTGGGGGTGGGCTGGGTCAGCTTCTTCGACGCGGCGGCGCTCGCCGCCGAGCTGCGCCTGCCCGCCCACCTGGAGCTCGTCGCGTACCTCTGCCTGGGGCACGTGGACGCCTTCGCGGACGAGCCCGAACTGGCCGCGGCGGGCTGGGCGCACCGCCGCCCGCTGGGCTGGGCGGTCCATTCGGAAGAATTCGGCCGGCGAGGCCTACCCGGGGAGGAACCGATGGACCTGCTGGCGCAGACGCTGGCGCAACTCGCGCCGCCGCACGGCGCCGCGGTCGACGCGGCCCGGGACCGCCAGGACCGGATGACCAAGCCGCAGGGCGCACTCGGCGTCCTGGAGGACGTCTCGGTCCAGCTCGCGGGCCTGGCGGGGGAGTGCCCGCCCCCGTTGCCGGAGCCGGCGGCCGTCGCGGTGTTCGCCGCCGACCACGGCGTGCACGCCCAGGGCGTCACGCCGTGGCCGCAGGAGGTCACGGCGCAGATGGTCGCCAACTTCCTCGCCGGCGGGGCGGTCGTCAACGCCTTCGCGGCGCAGGTGGGGGCCGAGGTCGCCGTCGTGGACGTCGGTGTCGCCGCGGAGCTGCCGACCGTGCCGGGCCTGCTGCCACGCAAGGTTCGTCCGGGTACCGCTGATCTGACGCAGGGTCAGGCCATGACCCGCGCGGAGGCGGTCGCGGCCGTCGAGATCGGCATCGAGGTCGCGCGCGACCTGGTGGCGGCCGGCAACCGCTGCCTGATCACCGGCGACATGGGCATCGCCAACACCACCGCCTCCGCCGCGTTGATCGCGGCGTTCACCGGCGTCGACCCGGCAGTGGTCACCGGCCGGGGCACCGGGATCGACGACGCGATGCACGCGCACAAGGTCGAGATCGTCCGCACGGCGCTGGAGCGGCACCGCCCGGACCCGGCCGACCCCGTGGCCGTGCTCGCCGCCGTCGGTGGGCTCGAGCACGCCGCTCTCGCCGGGTTCCTGCTCGCGGCGTCGGCGCTGCGCGTGCCGGTGATCCTCGACGGTGTCATCGCCGGTGCCGCCGCGCTGGTGGCTGCGGCACTGCATCCGGACGCGTCGGTCGCGTGGCTCGCGGGCCACCGTTCCGCCGAACCGGGTCACGCCGTCGCACTCGACGCGCTCGGCCTGCGGCCGCTGGTCGCGCTCGACCTGCGGCTGGGGGAGGGCACCGGGGCGCTGCTCGCGCTGCCGCTGGTGCAGTCCGCGGCGCGGGCGCTCGCTGAGGTCGCGACCTTCGACTCCGCCGGGGTGACCGAGAAGTGACCGACGAGTCCCTGCCCTATCCGGTCGGCCTGCGCCTGTCCGGCCGCCGCGTCGTGGTCGTCGGCGGCGGCCAGGTCGCTGCCCGCCGGGTGCCCGCCCTCCTCGACGCGCACGCCGACGTCGTCGTGGTCTCGCCCGAGGCGACGCCGGCGATCGACGCCCTCGCCGACCACGGCCGCCTGCGCTGGGAGCGTCGGCCTTACGAGCCGTCAGATCTCGACGGGGCCTGGTACGCGCTCGCCCTCACCGCGGATCCGACCGTCAATGCCGCCGTCGCGACCGACGCGGAGGCGCGGCGCATCTTCTGCGTCCGGGCGGACGACGCGACCGCCGCCACCGCGTGGACCGCCGCCTCCGGTCGCTACGAGGGCCTCACCCTCGCGGTGCTGGCCGGCCGCAATCCGCGCCGCGCCGCAGCGGTGCGCGACAACGTCCTGAACGCCCTCCGCGACGGTTCCGTCGACACGACCGGGGTTCGCGAGCGCGTGGCCGGGGTCGCCCTCGTCGGTGCCGGGCCCGGTGATCCGGACCTGATCACGGTCCGGGGCCGGCAGCTGCTGGCTCAGGCCGACGTCGTCGTGGCCGACCGGCTCGCGCCGGCGGCTCTGCTCGCCGAGCTCGGGCCGCACGTGGAGGTGATCGACGCCTCGAAGATCCCCTACGGCCGCCAGATGGCGCAGGAGGCGATCAACGACGCCCTCGTCGAGCACGCGAAGGCCGGCAAGTTCGTCGTCCGCCTCAAGGGCGGCGACAACTACGTCTTCGGCCGTGGCTTCGAGGAGGTCCAGGCCTGCGCGGAGGCCGGGATCCCCTGCACCGTCGTGCCCGGCATCACCAGTTCGATCTCCGTGCCCGCGGTCGCCGGCATCCCGGTCACGCACCGCGGGGTCGCCCACGAGTTCACCGTGATCTCCGGCCACATCGGCCCCGACCACGCGGACTCCCTGACCGACTGGGCCGCCCTCGGGCGCATGCGCGGAACGCTCGTCATCCTCATGGGCATCGACAAGCTCGGCGCGATCGCGGCCGCTCTCGTGCAGCACGGCCGCGACCCCGGCACCCCGGCCGCGGTGATCCAGGAGGGCACCACCAGCGCTCAGCGCACCGTGCGTGCGCCGCTGAGCGGGATCGCTGCCGCTGTCGCGGAGCACGGCATCCGGCCGCCGGCGATCGTGGTCGTCGGTGCGGTCGTCGCGCTGGGCGACACCCTGCCCCCGTCGTGATCCCGGTCGAGGTCGGCGACCCGACGGACCCGCGCCTCGCCGACTACGCCCGACTCACCGACGTCGGGCACCGGGTCCGACGTGAGCCCGCCGCGGGCGTCTTCATCGCGGAGGGCGCCACGGTGCTCGAGCGGGCCCTCGACGCCGGGTTCACACCGCGATCGCTGCTGCTGGCGCCCAACCGGGTAGAGCCGGCGGCGGCGTTGGCCGCACGGGTCGCCGCGGCCGGCGCACCGGTCTTCGTCGCCGGGCCCGATGTGCTCGAACGTCTGACGGGGTATCACGTCCATCGGGGCCTGCTCGCGGCCATGGACCGCCGCCCGCTCCCGACCATCGCCGAGGTGCTGGCCGGCGCGCGTCGGGTCGCCGTGCTGGAGGACATCACCGACCACACGAACGTCGGGGCGGCGATGCGCAGTGCCGCCGCCTTCGGGGTCGACGCGGTGCTGGTCACGCCGAGCTGTGCCGATCCGCTGTACCGCCGTGCGATCCGCACCTCGATGGGCGCCTGCTTCACCGTGCCGTGGACCCGACTGGAGCGGTGGCCCGAGGACATCGCCCTGCTCCACGACGCCGGGTTCGTCACGGCCGCGCTGACCCTGGGGGAGCGGGCCGTCCCTCTTGACGAGTTCGTCGCGCGGCGTCCCGCCGCGGTGGCCCTCGTCCTGGGCTCCGAGGGCGACGGTCTGCGGGCCTCGACGATCGCCGCGGCGGCGGTCGAGGTGACGATCCCCATGGCCGGCGGCATCGACTCCCTCAACGTCGCAGCGGCCGCGGCGGTCGCGTTCTACGCGACGCGATAGCACTTTCTCCTTTGACCGGCGTTGGGCCGATCGGTGCCGTTGGGCCGTGTGGGCGAGGGCGCCCGTGGTCGCGTTCGGCCCTGCGACCAGGCGACATCTCCGGGAATGTCCGGACCGGTCCGGTCGCGGTGCTGGACGGGAATCGTGCCGCTGTGACGTCACATTGGGCCACTCGGGTGAACTGCGTGACGACACGAGTTTGCTACCCGGTCAGACCAGGGTAGGGGGCGTCGAACCGTGTCAGTATCCGCCTCGTCGAGCAAGTCGGACGTATCCGATCACGAGGTGGAACAGTGGCGTTGGACGGCGCGGTGCCGAACCTTCCTGAGGTTCCGGGCATCCCTGGACTGCGCGACTTCACCGTGATCGGGCGCGGCGCGTTCGCGGTCGTCTACCGCGCGCGTCAGGAGGCGCTGGACCGCGACGTCGCGGTGAAGGTCTCCACCGTCGACGTGGGTCCGAGCGCCGCCGAGCGGGCCGCGGGATCGCGCCGGTTCGTACACGAATCCGTCGCGCTGGGAAGGCTTTCCGGGCATCCGCACGTGCTGGCGGTGCACGCGACCGGGACGCTGGACGACGGTCGTCCCTATCTCGTCCTGGACTACGCGCTGCGCGGCACGCTGCACGATCACATCCTGCGCTACGGCCCGCTGCCGTGGCACCAGGCGGCGCGGATGGGCATCCAGCTCGCCGGTGCGCTCGAGTCCGCCCACCGCCGCGGAGTGCTGCATCGCGACGTCAAACCGCAGAACGTCCTGCTCTCCGACACGGGAGCACCGTTGCTCGCCGACTTCGGTTCGGCGCTGGCCGATGCGCTGCCGGACGCGCTTCCGGACGCGCTGTCGAACACGGACGACGGCGAGGGTGATGCACCGGTCGAGCCGGTCCGCGTCGTCGGGTCGGTGCCGTACTGCGCGCCCGAGGTGCTCGACGGATCCCCGGCGACAGCGCTTTCTGACGTGTACTCACTGGCGGCCACGATCTTCTTCCTGGTCGCGGGCGTCCCGCCGTTCGTCGCCGCGCCGGACGAGACCCTGGCGGGTCTCTACCTGCGAATCGCGCGGGATCTCCCGCCCGTGGCCCCGTCGTCGCCGGACGGCCTCGTGCGTCTGCTCGACGCGGCGCTGGCGAAGGACCCGGCCCACCGCCCCGGCGGTGCGTTGTCGTTCGCGATCGGTCTCACCGATGTTCTCTCCGCGGCGCGCCGCAGCGCCGCGGACCTGGTCGTCGTACCGCGGCCCGCTGCGGTACGCGCTCTCTCGGCGGGCGCCGGCCTGGAGGGGAGGACCGGCGCCCGCCGAGCAGTGACACCCGACCCGAACGCCGAGACCGCCGACCTGTCCGAACTCGCGGCCCGCTGGCGCGGTGTCCGCCTCCCGGCCGCCCGCGACCGTCGCTCCTTCTCGTCCTGACCGCTACGTCCGGCCAACGGTGGGCCCTAGGCCCCCGTTGGCCGGACGCAACAGAGTGGTGATCCAGAGTGGTGATCCGTGGTGGGGTCAGCCCCCGAAGTGCTGGACCCAGTAGCCGCCGGAGCCGACGTAGCCCACGCCCAGGATCTTGAACTTGCAGTCGAGGATGTTCCGTCGGTGGCTGGGTGAGTTCATCCACGCCTTGAAGACGGACTCGGGGGAGGAGAACCCGTTCGCGAGGTTCTCCCCGGTCTTGTCGCCGTTGAAGCCCGTCGCCCGGATGCGCTGGTCGGAGTTCTTCCCGCTGCGCGAGGTGTGCGACATGTAGTTGTGCTTGGCCATGTCGTTGGCGTGGGCCTGGGCGGACCGCTCGAGCTGCGTGCTGTACCGCAGCCGCCCGCAACCGGCGGAGGCCCGCGCGCGGTTGGTCAGGTCGAGGATCGCCTGCCGCATCGAGTCGATCGACCCGCCCGAGTCGCCGTCGTCGGCCCGAGCCCGGCGCTGCTGCTCGCGCTGCTGCGCGGCCCGCGCGGCCTTGAGCGCCTGCTCGCGCTTCTTCTTGGCGGCGGCCTTCTGCTTCGCCTTCTTGGCGGCGGCCTTCTTGGCGGCCTTCTTCTTCGCCGCCTGCTTGGCCTTGGCGGACTTCTTGCTGTCCTTCTTCTTCTTGGTCGTGATCCTCGTGCTCTTGGCCTTGCTCGACTTCTTCTCCCCGTCGACGACGTACCGCTCGTCGGCGTCGGACGACCCGGCGGAGTCGTACTCCTCCTCACGGGAGTCGCCGTCGCTGTCCTCGTCCTCACGGGTCCCGCGCCAGCCGCCCCCCGACGGCTCGTCGTCCGGGTCGTCCCCGGTCCGCGCGGCCGGCTGAGCCGGTTCCGCCGGTGTGGCCGCGACGGCGGTCAGCGGTGGCGTGGGCCCGGCCTCGGCGGCGAGACCGGGTGCGGCGTAGGCAACCAGGCCGGTGGCGGCGAGGAACGCGACGACCAGGACCCGTCCCGGCGCGGTTCTGCGTCGATTCATCAAACGTTCGACCCCCCTCGAACAGTGCCGAGCACATTTCCTCGGCAGTCGAATCCTTCGCTGCGGGACCCGCAGCGGTAATGGCCGCGAGCGACAGCGGTTCCGCACCGTCGGGTAAGGCCGATCTGACCGCATGGTCAGGGGGGTGGAAATGACCTGCAGCAAAACGGAAAAGGGGCCCCGAAGGGCCCCTGACCTGGTGTTTCGCGGTGTTCGACGTACCGGCCGGTAACGCTCGAACGGCCGATCAGTGCTTTTCCGGCGGTTATGCATTACCGGGAAATGGCTCCGCCGGAAAAGGTGTCAGCGCATAATGTCGCGCACCTCACTGAAGGACACCGCGCCGCGGCGCAATGCCTCGTTGGCGAGCTGCACGCGCCGGCGGTCGCCGCCGGCGCGGATGCCGAACTTCTCGTACAGCTTGAGCAGGTGCTGCTTCACCGCCGCCTCGCTGACGAAGAGCACCTCGGCGATGCGCCGGGTCGACGCCGGCTCCATGAAGACGTCGGCCGTGCCGGCCGGCTGGAAGAGCGCGAGCAGCACGTCGCGTTCGCGGCGCGTCAGCTCCGGCGGCGGGTCGGCGGCGAGCGTCTCGGCGTACCGCTCGGCCTCCGGGTCCGGCCGGAACGCCAGCCGCGCCCCACCGACGCGGATCTCGTCGCGATCGCGCAACGCGCGTTCGCCCAGGATCCGCTCCCCGTTGACGAAGGTGCCGTTGCGCGAGCCGAGGTCCCGGATCGACCACCCGCCGGAGCGGGCCTCCAGGATCGCGTGCAGGCGCGAGACGCTCTCGTCCGCGATGATCACGTCGTTGTCGGGTGCCCGGCCCATGCTCATGCCGGACGCCGACAGCACAACGAACTCAGGGCCCCCCGGCCGTGAGACAACCAAATGCGCGACCACGTCCACTCCCCATCCCGCGGAGGCTTCAAACCCCCGAGCGGCGTTATCCGCAGGGGGGAAAAGCTACTAGCGGAGTCGCGCGCAGCGAATGCTGCCGAACGGGTTACCCGGGATCGGACGTATCCGGCACGGGCGTCACGCGGTGGAGTTCCCGTGATGCTGCGTCACGGCAACTGGTCCGTCATGAGCACCAAATCCGGCAATGACCCCAGGACGGACGTCACCCGCCGTCATCTCGGCGGGTTGGAGTGTGACGACGCGCACTCCGTCGCGTACGAGGGCGGTGAGCAGATCGGCCGCTTCCTGGTCCCCGCGCAGCAGCACATGCACCCCGATGGTCGCCGACGCGGCGTGGTGGAAGCCGTAGGCGCGCAGGGCGGTCAGCAGAACGTCGTCGTCCAGGGCGCGGATGCGCCACGGCCGGGATTCCGTCGCCGGCCGCGCGCGTCCCCCCGGTGCCGCGTCGGGCCGGGAGACCGTACGGCCGGCCGCGACCAGGACGACGTGGTCGGCGATGCCGGCCACCTCGGCCGGCGTACGGGCGGTCAGCAGGATCGTGTGCCCCTCGCCGGCGAGCTCCCGGAGCAGGCGCGTGAGTTCGCCGCGGCTGACCAGGTCCAGACCCGCGGTGGGCTCGTCCAGCAGGAGGACGCGCGGGCGGTGCACCATCGCGCGAGCCAGGCCGAGGCGTTGCTGTTCGCCGCGGTTCAGCGCCTGGACCGGCCGCTCGGCGACGTTGCCGAGGCCGACGCGGCGGAGCAGTTCCGCGGCTCGCGTCGACCGTTCCGGCCGGGGGAAGCGGTGGGCCGCGCCGACCACCTCAAGAACCTCACGGGCCGTCAGATTGCCGTAGGTGCCGAAGGAATCCGGCATCCAGCCCACGCGCGCGCGGACCTGACCCGGACTCCGTGCCGGGTCGAAGCCGGCCACGCGGATCTCGCCGCCGTCCGGGGCGACCAACGTCGCCAGCATCATCAACATCGTCGTCTTGCCGGACCCCGACGGGCCCACCAGTGCGGTGACCGCCCCGGGCCGCGCGTCGAGATCGATGGAGTCCACGGCCGCCAGCGCACCGAACGTGCGCCGTGCGCCCCGTACCCGAATTCCCCCGGTCGCCCCCTGTGCCGGGATCGCGACGAACTCGTCCAAAGCGCCCTCCCCAGTTCGCTTGTCGCGGAGCCTAGGGAAGGGGGCGGTGCGAGATGTCCCGAATGCCCCAAGCGGCCCGGGTTCTTGGGAAACGCTCAGGTATCAGGCGAACAGCGTGTCGCCCCACCAGCGGTCGGGCCCGGTCACGCCGGGCGGACAGGCGTAGACGCCGGAGCCGGTGTGCCGGATGTACTCGTTGAGGACGTCGGCGCGCGCGAGCTTCTGCTGGACGGGGATGAAGCCGGTCCGCGGGTCGCGCTGGTAGGCGAGAAAGAACAGACCGGCGTCGAGGCGGCCGAGGCCGTCCGAGCCGTCGACGAACGAGTAACCGCGGCGCAGGATCGTCGCGCCGTCGTTGGTCTCCGGCATCGCGAGCAGAACGTGCGAGTCCGGCGGTTGTTTGGCCGGGTCGACGGGGTCGCGCTCGAACCGGAGACCGGCCGGGGCCCCTTCGGCCTTGTCGCGGCCGATGATCCTTTCCTGCTCGACCAGCGAGGTGCGGTCCCAGATCTCGATGAGCATCCGGATGCGCCGGGCGACCAGGTACGACCCGCCGCGGAGCCACTCGGGTTCGTCCTCGGCTCCGACCCAGATGTGTTGGTCGAGCGTCGCGGTGTCGTCGACCGCGGGGTTGTTCGTGCCGTCCTTGAACCCGAACAGGTTGCGTGGGGTCTGCTCCTCCGGCGTCGTGGAGGACGTCTTGCCGAAGCCGAGCTGGGACCAGCGCACCGACACGGTGCCGAAACCGATGCGGGCGAGGTTGCGGATCGCGTGGACCGCCACCTGCGGGTCGTCGGAGCACGCCTGGACGGCGATGTCGCCGCCGCTGCGGAGCGGGTCGAGGGTGTCGCCGCGGAACTTCGGCAGGTCCTCCAGCGCTTCGGGCTTACGCCCCGTCAGGCCGAAGCGGTCCTTGCCGCCCTTGCGGAACAGCGTCGGGCCGAAGCCGATCGTCAGCGTGAGCCGGGACGCCGGCAGCCCCACCGCCTCGCCGGTGTCACCGGGCGGGTACTCGGGGATGCGCGGGAAGGCGCCGCCCTCGACCGCGTCGAGACCGCTGCACATCCGCTCCGCGGCGCGCGTCCACGCCTGCAGCAGCGAGATCAGCTCGCCCCGGTTCTCGGTCTTCACGTCGAAGGTCGTGAAGTGCAGGCGGTCCTGCACCGGGGTGGCGATCCCGGCCTGGTGCGGACCGTGGAACGCGATCGGGAGGCCGCGGGGGGCGAGCCCACCGGCGGCGAGCGCGGACGCCTTCTCCGAGTCCGCGCTCGCGACGGCCTCCCGGCCGACGTACGCCAGTCCACCGATCGCGGCGGCCCCGAGCCCGGCGATCCCGAGCGCCCGCCGGCGACTGACCTCCGGGGTCAGTTCGGTGCTCTCGTCGTTCGTGGGCTCGGAACTCATCTCGCTCACCTCCGTGCGGTGGTGACGGAGCCTCAGCTGGTGCTGCTGCTCCCGCTCGAACTGCCACTGCCACTTCCGCTGCCGCTCGAGCTGGAGCTGGGCTGGACCGCGCCGGCCAGTTTGGACAGCGGCTCGCCGAGGGCGTTCACGGCGTCGGACAGGTCCTTGCGCTGCGCGTCCTTGACGGTGTCGTAGGAGACGAAGCCGTCGCCGCTCCGGTACTTCTTGAGCTCGTTCGCGACGTCACCGAACTCCTCCTCGATCTTCTTCACGAGGTCGGCGTCGTTCTTCTCCGCGATCGGCTTGAGGAGGTCGAAGACCTTCTTGGCGCCGGCGACGTTGGCGTCGAAGTCCCAGAGGTCGGTGTGGCTGAAGGCCTCCTCCTCGCCGGTGATCTTCCCGGAGGCGACCTCGTCGAGGAGTTCCTTCGCACCGTTCGCCATCAGCGTGGGGGTGATGACCACGGTCCGCACCGACTGTCGAAGTTCGTCGAGGTCCTTCAGGAGGGTCTCGGCGACCTGCTGCATGCCGTCGGTGGTCTTGTCCTCCCAGAGCGCCTTCTCGATGACGTGCCACCCGGTCCAGGTGTCCCCGCTCTCGACGTCGGCCTCACGCAGGTCCAGACGCGGGTCGAGGTCGCCGAACGCGGCCGCGACGGGCTCGATGCTCTCCCAGCCGACGCGTGACTGCGGGTAGAGCTCCTTCGCCTTCGCGACGTTGCCGTCCTTGATCGCCTGGAGCAGGTCCTCGGACTTGGCGATGCTGTCGGCGACCTGCGCCGTGACGTAGGCGCGGTAGTCGTCGACCGCCTTCTGCTCCTCGGGCGTGAGCGGGCCGGCCGACTCCTGGTCCTGGAAGGCGCCCGACGCGGACCCGGAGCCCGACCCCGATCCGGAGCCGGAACCCGAACCGGAGCCGGAGGCCCCGATCTGGCCGGAGGTCGGCGTGATGTTGCGCGAGGTCGCCTCGTCGTCGTCGCCACAGGCGGCGACGGTGAGCACGAGCGCGGCGACGGCGGTGGCGGCCGCGAGGCGGCGGGGAGCGCGGGGCAGGCGCATGGGGAACTCTTTCCTGGCCGATCTCGTTAAGGTGAGCCTCACCTTAGCCCCGGTCAGGCTCCCGGGATCAACAGCGACTTCTGCACCTTGCCCAGAGCGTTACGTGGCAGGCTCTCGACGAACTCCACGCGCCGTGGCCGCTTGTGCACGGAGAGTCCGTCCGCCACGAATTGCGTGAGGACCGCGGGGTCCGTCCCCTCGTCGGCGACGACGAACGCGACGATGCGCTGACCCAGGTCGGGGTCGGGTTCGCCGACGACGGCGGCCTCGCGAACACCGGGGTGCGCGAGCAGCGCGGCCTCCACCTCGCCGGCGCCGATGCGGTAGCCGCCGCTCTTGATCAGGTCCACCGACGCCCGGCCGACGATGCGGTGCCAGCCGTCGGGCCCGATCGTCGCGACGTCGCCGGTGACGAACCAGCCGTCCTCGGTCCAGCAGGCGGCGGTGGCCTCGGGCCGGTTCAGGTAGCCGTCGAACATCGTCGGGGCCTGCACCTGCAGGTCGCCGACGGTCTCGCCGTCGTGGGGCACCGGATCCCCGTCCTCGCCGAGGATCCGCGTGCGTACCCCCGACAGCGGCAGCCCGACCTGGCCGGGCCGGCGCTCGCCGTCGGCGCGGGCGCCGATGGTGATCAGGGTCTCCGTCATGCCGTACCGCTCGACGGGCTGATGGCCCGTCAGCCCCGTGAGGGCGTCGAAGACCGGCGCCGGGAGCCCGGCGCTGCCCGAGACCAGCAGACGCGCGGGGCGCAGCGCGGCGGCGGTCGCGGGCTCGGCCACCATGCGCGACCACACCGTCGGCACGCCGAAGTAGAGCGAGCCGCCGGCGGCGGCGTAGCGCTCGGGCAGGGGCCGGCCGGTGTGCACGAGCGCATTGCCGGTCCGGAGCGACCCGAGCACGCCGAGCACGAGCCCGTGCACGTGGAACAGCGGCAGGCCGTGGACGAGGACGTCCTCCGCCGTCCAGGCCCACGCCTCGGCGAGGGAGTCGAGGTCGGCGGCCACGGCGCCGGCGGAGAGCACGACGCCCTTGGGCGGTCCGGTGGTGCCGGAGGTGTACATGACGAACGACCCTGCGCGGGTGTCCGCGTCGAGGCGGCAGGCCTCGTCGGTGCCGGGCGCCGGCACCGGGATGCGCTCGAGCGGCGACTCGGCCTCGCCGGCCCACGCGGGGTCGCCGAGGACGGCGTCGGCACCGGAGTCCCGCAGCACGTGGCCGCGTTCGAGCGGTCCGGCGTCCGGCGCGAGCGGGACCACCGCGACCCCGGCCGCCAGCGCCCCGACGACGGCGGTGACGGTGTCGAGCGTCGGCGTGGCCTCGACGACCACCGTGCGCGCCCCGGTCAGCCGACCGGCGAGGGACAGCGCCGCGGCGAGCAGGTCCGCCCGCGAGCAGCTGACGCCGTCCACCGCGAGGGCGTCGGGCCGGTCGTCGCCGCGCCCCGCCCCCTGCACGAGACCAGGGAAGAGCTGGCGGAGCGACAGGCTCGGGTGAACCGGGGAGGAAGCCGGAGACATGGGCTCCAGTGTGGCGGGTGAGTAGGTTGCCGCCATGACGCACGTGGTTCTGGAGTACTCGCTCGCCGACACCTACCTCGAACGCCGGGGCGAGTTCCGCGCCGCGCACCTCGGTCTGCTGGAGGCCGCGGTCGAGCGCGGCGAACTGGTGCTCGCCGGCGCCCTGGCCGACCCCTACGACCGGGCGCTGCTGGTCTGGGCCGAGGGCAGCGAGGACGCGATCGCGGCCTTCGTCGCCGCCGACCCGTACGTCGCGAACGGTCTGGTCACCGACTGGCGGATCCGGACCTGGAACACCGTCGTCGGTACCGCGCTGCCGGCGGCGGGCACCCCGTGAGCACCCCGTTCGACGGGGAGGCCTACGCCGCCCGGATCGCGGCCCTCGCCGCGACCGGCAAGGACATGCACGGCGAGGCGAATTTCGTCGCGGCGCTGGTGGAGCCCGGCGCGCGGATCCTCGATGCCGGGTGCGGGACCGGACGCGTCGGTGCCCGGTTGGCCGAGCTCGGGTTCGACGTCGCGGGCGCCGACGTCGACGTCTCGATGCTCGCGGTCGCCCGGCGCATCCCCGGCGTGCGCTGGTACCTGGCCGACCTCGCCGAGCTCGACCTGAGCACCACCCCCGACGCGGCCCCGTTCGATCTCGTGGTGGCCGCCGGCAACGTGTTCCCGTTCCTCGCGCCCGGCACCGGGGAACGGGTCCTGCAGCGACTGGCCGCACACCTGCGCCCGGACGGGCTGCTGGTCTCCGGGTTCGGCCTGGACCGCGCTCACCTGCCCGAGCCCGCCGCGATCGTCCCGATCGAGGACTACGACGCCTGGTGCGCGGCCGCCGGTCTGAGCTCCGTCGACCGCCGCGGCACCTGGGACGGCGAGGACTGGACGCCGGAGGGCGGGTACGCCGTCTCGGTGCACCGCCGGCGGTCCTGACCTGACTACCTGACAGGTAATCGACTCTCCGCACGGCGGCGGCCAGGCTGGGAGCATGACTCCGAACGCGACGGCCCGGCCCGAGGACCGCATGCTGCGCCGCGTCATGCAGGTCGACGCGTGGGTCTCGTTCTACTCGCCGGCCGTGTTCCTCCTCTGCGTCCCGATCCTCGCCGTCGCCGACGTGCCGGGCTGGCTGGTGACGACCGTCGTGCTCCTCGCCGCGGCGATCCTCGGCGGGTGCGGGATCGTCATGGCGGGGGTCTGCGCGGTCGCCGTGGCCCGGGGCCGGCTGGAATTCCCCGACCAGCCCGCGCTCGAGCACTTCCACCTCGTGGGGCCGGTCGGAACGCGCGGGCTGCACGTGCCGACGCGGTGATCTCCGGAGCGGACGGCGCCGCAGCGCGTCGGCGTGATCCGGCTAACGTGAGCCCATGACCTCGCTCGACGCCTCCGCTGCCGCCCTGCTCGAAGCACTCCAGGCCCTGCCGGGTACCCCGGTCGAGGCCGGGACCCCGGAAGAGGCGCAGGCCGCGCACGCCGCGCGCGCCGAGTTCCTGTCCGGTCCGGGCGAGCCGGTGGAGACGGTCGTCGACGGGCAGATCGACGAGGTCCTCGTCCGGGTGTACCGCCCGGTGGACGCCGCCCCGGCCGGGATCGTCTACGCCCACGGCGGCGGCTGGGTCACCGGGACGCTCGACACCTACGACACCGTCTGCCGGGCGCTGGCGAACCGGTCCGGCGTCACGGTCGTCTCCGTCGGGTACACGCTGGCGCCCGAGGCGCAGCACCCCGTCGCGGCCGGCCAGGTGATGAAGGTCGTCCAGGCGTCCATGACCGAGGGCAACCCGATCGCCCTCTGCGGCGACAGCGCCGGCGCGCACCTGGTCACGCTGGTCGCGAGCGTCGCCGGCACGGCGGGCATCCCGATCTCCGGCCTCGGCCTGATCTACCCCGTCGTCTCGCCGAAGCTCGACACCCCGTCCTGGGAGACGCTGGGTAGCGGCTACGGCCTGACGCGCGAGTCGATGCGCTGGTACTGGGAGCAGTACCTCAACCCGGAGCCGCGGACCGCGCTGCCCGCCGACCTGCTCGAGCTCGACCTGTCGAAGCTCCCGCCGACGCAGGTCCTCACGGCCGGTTTCGACCCACTGCGCGACGAGGGTCTCGCGCTCGCCGACGCCATCGAGAAGGCCGGCGTGCCCGTGGAGCGGGTCAGCTTCGACGGCCAGATGCACGGGTTCGCCCGCTCGATGGCGCAGATCCCCGAGGCGCTCGACGCGATCGACGGCGTCGCGAAGTTCCTCCGGACGAAGCTCGCGGGGGCCTGAGCCTCCGACATGTCCCGCCCCGGTCCGGGTAGCCGCCTTCAGGAGACCCGGACGAGAGGGGCTGACGATGACGGAACAACTGACGGACGGACTGCGCGGCCGGACGGTCGCGTTCCTGGTCGCCAACGAGGGCGCCGAACAGGTGGAGCTCACCGAGCCGTGGGAGGCCGTGAAGGCCGCCGGCGGCACCCCGCGCCTGCTCGCGCCGAACGAGGGCACCGTGCAGGCCTTCGACCACCTGGACAAGGCCGACACCTTCCCCGTCGACGAGGTCGTCGCCGAGGTGTCCGCGGAACAGTTCGACGCGCTCGTCCTGCCCGGCGGCGTCGCGAACCCGGATCAGCTGCGGTCCGAGGCGGCGGCGGTCGGCTTCATCGCGGCGATGGTGAACTCCGGTAAGCCGGTCGCGGTGATCTGTCACGGGCCCTGGACGCTCGTCGAGGCGGACGTCGTCCGCGGCCGCACCCTGACGAGCTGGCCGAGCCTCGCGACCGATCTGCGCAACGCCGGGGCGACCTGGGTCGACGAGGAGGTCGTGGTCGACGAGTCCGGCCCGGGCGTGCTGATCAGCTCCCGCAAACCCGACGACCTGAAGGCGTTCTGCGCGATGCTGGTGGAGCGGTTCGCCGCCTGACGTGCACCCCCGGTTTCCGGTCCCGCGGGCCCGGTACCGAGGATGGTCGTGTGACACCGACCGCGGCCGAAGTGCGACGTGCCCTGCGCCGAGCCCGCGACGGGTCGACGCTCAACCTCGACGAGGTGGCCGTCCTGCTGGCGTGCCGGGGTGAGGACCTGGCCGATCTGATGGCCACCGCGGGCCGGGTGCGGGATGCCGGGCTGGTGGCCGCGGGCCGTCCGGGCGTCGTGACGTTCTCGCCGAAGGTGTTCGTCCCGGTGACCCGGTTGTGTCGGGACCGGTGTCACTACTGCACGTTCGTGACGACGCCGGGCGCACTGCGGCGTGAGGAGCGCGAGCCCTACCTGTCCCCGGACGAGGTGGTGGCGTTGTGCAAGGAGGGCGCCGAGCTCGGGTGCCTGGAGGCGTTGTTCACGCTGGGGGACCGGCCCGAGGACCGCTGGCCGGTGGCGCGGGAGTGGCTGGACTCGAAGGGGTACGACTCGACGCTGGACTACGTCCGCTCGCTCGCGGTGCGGGTCCTGGAGGAGACCGGCCTGCTGCCGCACCTGAATCCGGGCGTGATGTCGTGGCAGGAGATCGCGCGGTGCAAGCCGGTCGCGCCGTCGATGGGGATGATGCTGGAGACGACCGCGACTCGGTTGTTCACCGAACCCGGGGGCGCGCACTACGGCTCGCCGGACAAGGACCCCGCGGTGCGGCTGCGCGTGCTGGAGGACGCGGGCCGGTTGAACGTGCCGTTCACGACCGGGCTGCTGATCGGCATCGGGGAGACCGTCGCGGAGCGGGCGGAGTCGCTGTTCGCGCTGCGCCGGGTCGCTCGGGCCTACGGCGGCGTGCAGGAAGTGATCATCCAGAACTTCCGCGCCAAGCCCGACACCGCGATGCGGTCGGTCCCGGACGCCGACCGCGAGGAGTACCTCGCCGCGGTCGCGACCGCGCGGGTGGTGCTCGGGGCGAAGGTGCGGGTGCAGGCGCCGCCGAACCTGTCCGACACCGCGGAATTGGCTGACCTGCTGGCCGCGGGCGTGGACGACTGGGGTGGGGTCTCGCCCCTGACGCCGGATCACGTCAACCCGGAGCGGCCGTGGCCGGCGCTGGACGTGCTCGGCGCGGCGACCGAGGCGGCCGGGTTCACGCTGATGCCGCGGCTGACGGTGCATCCCGAGTACGTGCGCAACCCCGAGCCGTGGATCGATCCGCGGGTGCGCCCGCACGTCGAGGCTCTCGCGGACGCCGAGACCGGTCTCGCGAAGCCGGGCGTGATCCCGACGGGGCTGCCGTGGCAGGAGCCGGACCCGGAGTGGGGCGCCGGTGGAGCGGGCCGGGTGGACCTGCACACCGCGATCGACACCGAGGGCCGGCGCACCGAGACCCGGTCGGACATCGACGCCGCCTACGGGGACTGGGACGCGGTCCGCGAGGACGCCCGTCGGATCGCTGTTGCGCCCGAGCGGCTGGATGCCGACGTCGCTGCGGCGCTGCGGGCGGCGGAGCGGTCCCCGGCCGATCTGACGCACGATCAGGCCCTCGCGCTGATGACCGCCGACGGGCCGGCGCTGACGGCGCTGCTGGACCTCGCCGACGCGGTCCGCCGGGACGTCGTCGGCGACGAGGTCACCTACGTCGTCAACCGGAACATCAACTTCACCAACGTCTGCTACACCGGATGCCGGTTCTGCGCGTTCGCCCAACGGCGCACCGACGCCGACGCGTACTCCCTGTCGGTCGAACAGGTCGGCGACCGCGCCGCCGAGGCGTGGGAGGTCGGCGCGACCGAGGTCTGCATGCAGGGCGGGATCGACCCCGACCTGCCCGGCACGGCGTACTTCGATCTCGTCCGTGAGGTCAAGCGCCGGGTCCCGGGCATGCACGTGCACGCCTTCAGCCCGATGGAGGTCGTCAACGGCGCGACCCGCGCCGGCCTGTCGATCCGCGAGTGGCTGAGCGCCGCCCGTGAGGCCGGGCTCGACACCATCCCGGGCACGGCGGCGGAGATCCTCGACGACGAGGTCCGCTGGATCCTGACCAAGGGCAAGCTTCCGACCGCGGCGTGGATCGAGGTCGTCACGACCGCGCACGCCGTCGGGATCCGGTCGAGCTCGACGATGATGTACGGCCACGTCGACACCCCGGCCCACTGGGTCGCGCACCTCAAACTGCTCGCGCGCCTGCAGGGCGAGACCGGCGGGTTCACCGAGTTCGTCCCGCTCCCGTTCGTGCACCAGAGCGCGCCGCTCTACCTCGCCGGCGTCGCCCGTCCGGGCCCGACGCAGCGGGACAACCTCGCCGTCCACGCGATGGCCCGTCTGCTGCTGCACGGCCGGATCGACAACATCCAGACCTCCTGGGTCAAGCTCGGGGTCGAGGGCACCCGCGCGATGCTCCGCGCCGGGGTCAACGACCTCGGCGGCACGTTGATGGAGGAGACGATCTCCCGGATGGCCGGCTCCGAGCACGGGTCGCAGAAGACCCCGCTCGAGCTCGAAGCCATCGCCACCGGCATCGGCCGCCCCACCCGGCAACGCACGACCACCTACGGCGTCGTGGACCCGGACCGGATCGCCGCGTCCCGCCGCCTCGGCCGGCAGTTGCCGATCACGGCGGTCTGAGTCCGCCGACCCCTGTCCTCGGCCGGGGACGGGAGTCAGTTGACGGTGACGGTCACCTTGGCGCTGCGGCCCCACCGGTGGGTGTCGCTGCGCGGAACCTTGGCCTTGAAGTCCGTCGACGGCGGTTTGACGGCCGCCGAGACGACCGCGCGCCCGCGGGCGTCGGTGACGGTCCGCTCGGCCTCGGCCCAGCCGCCCTCACCGGCGGCCCGGCGGAGGACGACGACCAGCGTTTCGGCCATCGGCTGCCCGGAGCCGACGTCCCGGACGGTGACGCCGAGCGTCGCGTCTTGGCCGCGGTCGACGGTCGCCGGGGCGCTGATCGAGACCAGGACCCCGCTCCGGTCGTCGGCCTCGCGGACCGTCGGCGCCGCGGCCGCGGGGACCGCGAGCGCGGCGACCGCACCGAGCGCGAGAGCGCCGGCGATCGCAGGGCGGGACGTGAACAGCACTCTGGAAGGGTAGGCGCGAGACCTGTTCGTTACCAGATCTGTACACGAACAATCACTGTGGGTGAGAACACGTCCGGGTCCGCGCGGAGCGATTCGTCCGGTTCGCCGCGATGTGCGCCCGCGCAAAGTGGCGCTCGGTGTCCGACTAGGCTCGCCGCGTCCCGAGATCGGACGCGACGGCAAGGCGGTTCGTTGATCCTCAAGACCTTCGGGTGGTCCTTCGGGATCACTGCTCTCGGCCTGGCCGCCGGCCTGCTGTACGGCGGGATCGAGGGCCTCCTGCTGGTCGCGATCCTGTCGATCCTGGAGATCTCGCTCTCGTTCGACAACGCGGTCGTCAACGCGAAGATCCTCGAACGGATGAGCCACTTCTGGCAGCGGATGTTCCTCACCGTCGGCGTGCTCATCGCGGTCTTCGGCATGCGCCTGGTGTTCCCGCTGCTCATCGTCGGTGTGACCGCCCACCTCGGGCCGATCGAGGCGATCGACCTCGCCCTGGAGAAGGGCGACATCCACGAACCGGGGTCCTACGCGTACCTGCTCGACGAGGCACACCCGCTGGTCGCGTCCTTCGGCGGCATGTTCCTGCTGATGCTCTTCCTGGACTTCCTGTTCGACACCGAGCGCCCGCACCACTGGCTGACCCTCATCGAACGACCGCTGGCCCGGGCCGGCGTCCTGCCGACGGCCTCGATCATCCTGGCCCTGACCTCGCTGGCGCTGGCCGCGGAGTACCTCGCCGACGACCCGGGCGAGGTCCTCATCTCCGGCGTCCTCGGCCTGATCACGTACCTGCTGGTCGACGGCCTCGGCCGGTTGTTCGAGAGCCAGGGTGTGGGGGAGGACGTCCTGTCCGAGGACTCCGACGACGCGCTGCCGACCGTCCCGGTGACACGTAGCGGTCCGTCGGCGACCGCGGCGGCCACGGGCAAGGCCGGGTTCTTCCTGTTCCTCTACGTGAACATCCTCGACGCGTCGTTCTCGTTCGACGGCGTGCTCGGCGCGTTCGCCATCACCCAGGACCCGATCATCATCGCGCTCGGCCTCGGCATCGGAGCGCTCTACATCCGCTCGTTCACGGTCTTCCTCGTGCGGCGCGGGACTCTCGGCGACTACATCTATCTGGAGCACGGCGCGATGTGGGCGATCGGGGCGCTCGCGGTGATCCTGCTGCTGACGATCTCGATCCACGTCGACGAACTCATCACCGGCGGCATCGGTCTGCTCTTCGTCCTGGGCGGCATCGCCAGCTCGGTCGCGCACAACAAGCGGATGGGCGGACCGGCCTCGCGCCGCACGGAGGTGAGCGCGTCGTGAGTACCACGGGTCTCGGGGCCGAGCCCCCGCGCCGGTTGCGCGGGAAGAAGCGCCGGGCGTGGGAGGCCCGGGCGGCGCAGGAGGCGGCCGCCGAGGCGTTCGCGCGCATGGACTCCGCCCAGCGCGAGCTGCGCGCCCGCTTCACCGACCCCGCGACCGCCCCGGCGGGGTGGTCCGAGCTGGACGCGGACACCGAGGCCGCCGCCCGGCGCTATCTGCAGACGCAGGACCACCACCCGGTCGGGGAGAACGTGGGGAAGCCCGAGCTGCTGGCCGCCGCCGTGGCCTTCCGCCAGGCCGCCTTCGACTGCGCCCGGGCCGCCGAGCGCCTCGCCGAGTTCGCCCGCGCGCACCCCTGAGTCACAATGGGCCCCATGCCTGTGGTGGTGGGGATCGAGACCTCGTGCGACGAGACCGGTGTCGGCGTCGTTCGTGACGGTGAGCTGATCGGCGAGGCGCTGGCGTCGAGCATGGACGAGCACGCCCGCTTCGGCGGCGTCGTCCCCGAGGTCGCGGCGCGGGCCCACCTGGAGGCGCTGGTGCCGGCCATGGAGCTGGCGCTGGAGCGGGCGGGCATCACCTCGGCCGACGTCGACGCGATCGCCGTCACCGCCGGACCGGGCCTCGCGACCGCGTTGCAGGTCGGCCTCGCCGCCGCCAAGGCGTACTCGATCGCGTGGGGCGTCCCGCTCTACGGCGTCCACCACCTCGCCGGGCACGTCGCCGCCGACGCGCTGGCGCACGGCGCGCTGCCGAACCCCTGCGTCGTCCTGATCGTCTCCGGCGGGCACACGTCGCTGCTGTACTGCCGCGACCTCGTGAACGACCCCATCGAGCACCTCGGCGACACGCTCGACGACGCCGCCGGTGAGGCGTTCGACAAGGTCGGCCGGGTGCTCGGGCTGCCGTTCCCCGGCGGCCCGGCCATCGACCGGATCGCCAAGGAGGGGAACCCGACCGCGATCGCGTTCCCGCGTGGGCTCTCGCGTCCGCAGGACCCGCCGTTCGAGTTCTCGTTCTCCGGCCTCAAGACCGCCGTCGCCCGCTGGGTGGAGGCCCGCGAGCGCGCCGGCGAGCCGATCCCGGTCGCGGACGTCGCGGCCTCGTTCCAGGACGCCGTGGTCGACGTGCTCGTCGACAAGTCGCTCGCCGCCTGCGGGGAGCGGCAGTGCGGCGACCTGCTCATCGTCGGCGGAGTCGCGGCCAACAGCCGCCTGCGGGAGGTCGCCGCCGAGCGCGCCGCGGCCGCCGGGGTGCGCCTGCGGATCCCGGCGCTGAAGTACTGCACCGACAACGGCCCGATGATCGCCTCGGTCGGTCACATGCTCGTCGTCTCCGGTGCCGCGCCGGACGCCCTCTCGCTCGGCGCCGACCCGTCCGCGATCCTTCAGGCCGCCACCCTCGTCCCGGCCTGAGCGGGATCTGACGTGCCGTCAGGCACGATGGGGGACTGCTCCGGGACGCCAGTGCAGGTTCGGCTGACGACGTTGACCGGGAGACTTCGGTGAGCGGCCGCGGAAGCGCTCGTAGGCGAGGACGGCGCTGTACCCGGTGAGCGCCACGACCGACCCGCAGACCACGTCGAGGACGTAGTGGTTGGCGGTGGCCACGACCGCCGTCGCCATCAGGACAGGGGACGCCACGGCCAGGGCACGCAGCACCCAGTGCCGCGCGGCCCGCCAGACCACGATCCCGACGAGCAGGTTCCAGCCGACGTGCAGGCTCGGCATCGCGGCGTACTGGTTGACGAACGCCGGCGGCTGCAGGACCCGGTAGGAGTGCGACCAGACCGTCACGGTGTCGACGAACTCCGCCTCGGGCAGCAGCCGTGGCGGGCTGACCGGGTACCGGGCGAAGATCAGCAGGCCGATGCCGCCGGAGACGATCATCGCGTTCCGGAGCTGGGTGTACGCCGGCCGGGCGTAGCGGTGGAGCAGCACCAGCGTGGTGATGATGACGGGCCAGTGGCCCCAGATGTAGACCCAGTTGAAGAACGTGATCATGCTCTGATGGGCCACGACGGCCGAGTGGATGCTGTTCTCCCACGCGATGTCGAGCCGGTCCTCGAAGCTGAGGATCGAGTAGGCGTTCTCGGTCGCGCGCTCCTGCGAGCCCTCGGTGAAGTTCCGGGTGAGGAAGTACAGCGCGGCGCACGCGGCGACCAACGCACACTGCGTCAGACCCGCGAACTTCCGTCGCGAGCGGGTGGGGTGGTCGCTCGCCGTGGGGCGCTCAGCCATCGGCTCAATGTAGCGACCGTTTGGCCGGGAGGACGAAAACTTTCAGCGGGCGTTCAGGTTCCCGCTTCGAGGTCGCCCTCGGTCTCGAGGTAGGCCTGCCGCAGGCCCGCCATCGTCTCGGGGTCGGGGTTCTCCCAGAGCCCCCGGTCGGCCGCCTCGAGCAGGCGCTCGGTGATGCCGTGCAGGGCCCACGGGTTCGACTCGGCGAAGAACTTCCGCTGCTCGGGGTCGAGAACGTAAGACTCCGTCAGCTTCTCGTACATCCAGTCCTCGACCACGCCGGCGGTGGCGTCGTACCCGAAGAGGTAGTCGACGGTCGCCGCGAGCTCGAACGCGCCCTTGTAGCCGTGCCGGCGCATGGCCGCGATCCAGCGCGGATTCACCACGCGGGCCCGGAAGATGCGGGCCGTCTCCTCGGAGAGGGTCCGGGTGCGCACCGCGTCCGGGTTGGTGGAGTCGCCGATGTACGCCGCGGGCGCCTTGCCCGTCAGCGCACGGACGGTCGCGACCATCCCGCCGTGGTACTGGAAGTAGTCGTCGGAGTCGGCGATGTCGTGCTCGCGGGTGTCGACGTTCTTCGCCGCGACCGCGATGCGCTTGTAGGCCGTCTCCATGTCCGGGCGTGCGGGCAGGCCGTCCAGGTCGCGGCCGTAGGCGTAACCGCCCCACACCGCGTAGACCTCCGCGAGGTCCGCGTCGTCGCGCCAGTTGCGGGAGTCGATGAGGGGGAGCAGGCCCGCGCCGTAGGCACCGGGCTTCGAGCCGAAGACGCGCAGCGTCGCGCGCCGGCGGTCGCCGTGGGTCGCGAGGTCGTCGTCGACATGGGCGCGGACGAAGTTGTGCTCGGGACTCTCGTCGAGACCGGCGACGAGGGCGACGGCGTCGTCCAACATCGCGACCACGTGGGGGAAGGCGTCGCGGAAGAACCCCGAGATACGGACCGTCACGTCGACGCGGGGCCGCCGCTCGCCGTTCAGCGTCAGTTCGTCGAGCGGGATCGCCTCCAGGCCGGTGACCCGCCTCGAGGCCTCGTCCCAGACCGGCCGGACGCCGAGGAGCGCGAGGACCTCGCCGATGTCGTCGCCGGAGGTCCGCATCGCCGACGTGCCCCAGACCGAGAGCCCGACCGAGCGCGGCCACTCGCCGTTCTCGCGGCGGTACCGCTCGAGGAGGGAGTCGGCCATCGAGGCGCCGGTCGCGTACGCGAGGCGGGACGGCACGGCCTTGGGGTCGACCGAGTAGAAGTTCCGCCCGGTCGGGAGGACGTTGATCAGCCCGCGCAGCGGCGACCCGCTCGGCCCGGCCGGCACGTACCCGCCCTCGAGCGCGTGCAGGACGTGGGCGATCTCGTCGGTCGTCCTGTCCAGCCGGGGCACGATCTCCGTCGCCGCGAACCGAAGGATCTCCGCCACTCGGCTGTCGTCGGTGACGGTCGCGGCGGCGGCCGGGTCCCAGCCGGCGGCGTCCATGGCGGCGACGAGGGCGCGGGCGGTGCCCTCGATCGCGTCCGTCTGTTCGCGGGTCGCCGAGCCGTCCTCGGGGAGGCCGAGGGCCTCGCGGAGGCCGGGGAGGGCGGCGACCTGGCCACCCCACATCTGACGTGCCCTCAGCATGGCCAGGATCAGGTCGATGCGGGCCTCGCCGCTGGGGACCTGGCCGAGGACGTGCAGGCCGTCGCGGATCTGAACGTCCTTGATCTCGCAGAGCCAGCCGTCGACGTGGAGCAGGAAGTCGTCGAACTCGGCGTCGTGGGGCCGGTCGGAGAGCCCGAGGTCGTGGTCGAGCTTGGCGGCCTGGATCAGCGTCCAGATCTGGGCGCGGATCGCGGGCAGCTTGGCCGGGTCCATCGCCGCGATGTTGGAGTGCTCGTCGAGCAGCTGCTCCAGGCGCGTGATGTCGCCGTAGGTCTCGGCGCGCGCCATCGGCGGGACGAGGTGGTCGACCAGTGTCGCGTGGGCGCGGCGCTTGGCCTGCGTGCCCTCGCCCGGGTCGTTGACGAGGAACGGGTAGATCAGCGGCAGGTCGCCGATCGCCGCGTCGGTCGCGCAGGCCGCCGACATGGCGGCGGTCTTGCCCGGCAGCCACTCGAGGTTGCCGTGCTTGCCGACGTGGACCATCGCGTCCGCGCCGAAGCAGGCCCCGTGCTTGCCGCCGAGCCAGTGGTAGGCCGCGAGGTAGTGGTGGCTGGGCGGCAGGTCCGGGTCGTGGTAGATCGCGACGGGGTTCTCGCCGAACCCGCGCGGGGGCTGGACCATCAGCGCGACGTTGCCCGCGACCATCGCCGCGAGGACGATGTCGCCGCCGTCGACGAACAGCGAGCCCGGTGCCGGACCCCAGTGCTCCTCGACCGCCTCGCGGAGCTCGGCCGGCAGGGTCGCGAACCACTCCGCGTACACCGCACCGGGGATGCGAACGGGGTTGGCCGCGAGCTGAGCGTCCGTCAGCCAGTCGGGGTCCTGCCCGCCGGCGGCGATCAGGGCATGCATGAGGGCATCGCCGTCGCGCGCCTCCAGGCCGGGCAGGTCGCCGACCTGGTAGCCGGCCCCGCGCAGGGCGTGCAGCAGCTCGAGGACGCTGGCCGGGGTGTCGAGACCGACGGCGTTGCCGATGCGGGCGTGCTTGGTCGGGTAGGCGCTGAGCATCAGCGCGAGCTTCTTCTCCGCGGCGGGAATGAGCCGCAACCGCGCGTGCCGGACGGCGATGCCGGCGACGCGGGCGCACCGCTCGGGGTCCGGGACGTAGACGGGCAGCCCGTCCGCGTCGATCTCCTTGAAGGAGAACGGGACGGTGATCAGGCGGCCGTCGAACTCGGGGACGGCGACCTGGGTCGCGGTGTCGAGCGGGGACAGGCCGTCGTCGGAGGCGGCCCAGGTCTCGCGCGAGGACGTCAGGCACAGCCCCTGCAGGATCGGGATGTCGAGCGCGGCGAGGGCCTGCACGTCCCACGCCTCGTCGTCGCCGCCGGCGCTCGCGTCCGCCGGGCGGCGCCCGCCCGCGGCGAGGACCGTGACGACGAGCGCGTCCGCGGCCGCGAGCTGCTCCAACAGGCCGGGGTCGGGCACCCGCAGGGACGAGCAGTACATCGGCATCGCCGTCGCCCCGTGGGCCTCGACGGCCTTCGAGAGCGCGTCGACAAACGCGGTGTTCCCGGCGACGTGGTGCGCGCGGTAGTAGAGGATCCCGATTCGCGGCCCGTCGTTGGTCGCGGCCTCGCGCTCGAGGTGACCCCAGTCCGGGAGCTCGGCCGGGGGAGCGAAGCCCTCGCCGGTCAGCAGGACGGTGTCGGAGAGGAAGGCGTGGAGCTCGGCGAGGTTCACCGGGCCGCCGTGGGCGAGGTAGGCGTGGGCCTGGGCCGCGACGCCGGCCGGGACCGTCGAGAGCGCCATCAGGTCGGCGTCCGGCAGCGACTCGCCGCCGAGGACGACCAACGGCCGCCCGTCGGCGCGCAGGGCGTCGATGCCGTCCTGCCAGTCGCGGTAGCCGCCGAGGATACGGACGACGACGAGGTCGACGCCGTCGAGCAGCCCGGGCAGGTCGGCGACCTCGATCCGGGAGGGGTTCGCGAGCCGGTACTCCGCACCGGAGGACCGGGCCGAGAGCAGGTCGGTGTCCGAGGTGGACAGCAGCAGGTGGGTCGCCACGGTCGTACTTCCTCCCTCGGGGTCCGCGCCCCGGGCCGGCGTCGGCGACGACGGGAGTGTCTGGCTCCCCGGAACGCTTCCGCGGAAGCGTTCCCGGTCACAGTCGCGGGACGGCGCCGGGCTTGCACCGGCTTCCTCCGCTGGTCGTCGCGATTGCCGCCCACTCTCGCACACGGCCACCGGCCGTCCGTCCTCCGCTGCGGTGCGCTCGTACGATCGCCGGGTGCCGTCACCGAAGTCGTCCGTCCGCCGGGAGGGTCCCGACGCCTGCCCCGGGGTCCGGTCGGTGTGGTCGGCGGCCGACGGGGGGCTGGCGCGGGTCCGGATTCCCGGGGGCCGGCTCTCGGTCGAGCAGGCGCGGGTGCTCGCCACCGCGGCGGAGGAGCTCGGCAGTGGCGTCCTGGAGCTGACCTCGCGCGCGAACGTGCAGATCAGAGGGTTGCAGCCGGCGGGTGAGCACGCCCTCGCGCCGCGGCTGCGGGCCGCCGGCTTGCTCCCGAGCGACACCCACGACCGGGTCCGCAACATCGTCGCCTCGCCGCTGAGCGGCCTGCGCGAGCACCCGGACGTCGGGCCGATCGTCACCGACCTCGACGAGGGGCTCTGCGACGACCCGCACCTGGCCGCTCTGCCGGGCCGGTTCCTGTTCGCGATCGACGACGGCAGCCTCGACGTCTCCGGACTCGACGCCGACGTGACGCTGCACGCCGTCCCCGACGGGTTCGTCGTGCGCCTCGGTGGGGCCAAGATCGGCCTGACGACGGCCCCGGCCGCGCTCGCCCTCGCGGCCGCCCGGGCCTTCCTCGCCGAGCGGGCTGCCCAGCACTCACCCGCCTGGCGCCTCGCCGAGCTCGCCGAGGGCCCGGCCCGCGTCGCCGCCCGCCTCGACCCGTCGCTCATGCATGAGCGGGTGGTCGAAATTCGGACACCGGACGCCGGAAAATCGACGCCCTGCTCATGCATGAGCGGGGCGCGGGCGCTGGAGCCGGGGGAGTACCGCCAGGCCGACGGGCGGACGGCCCTCGTCCTCGACGCCGGGGACGGCCGGCTGACCGCGGCTGCGTTCCGGGCCCTCGCCGACCAGGCCCAGCAGCACCAGGCCCAGCAGCACCAGGCCCAGCAGCACCGCGACGGGCCGGCCGGGCTCCGTGTCACGCCCTGGCGGGGTGTGGTGCTGCCGGACCTGCCGCCGGAGGCGGTGGGTACCGTGACCGCCGCACTCGCGGCCTTCGGGCTGCACACCGAGAGGCAGGCATGACCGAACTCGACTACATCCGCGACGGGGCCGAGATCTACCGGCGCTCGTTCGCGACGATCCGGGCCGAGACGCGGCTGGAGCACCTGCCGACGGACGTCGCCCGCGTCGCGGTGCGGATGATCCACTCCTGCGGGATGACCGACCTGGTCGAGGACCTGGCGTTCTCGCCGAACGCGGTCAAGGCGGCCCGCGAGGCGCTGCTCGCCGGTGCCCCGATCTACTGCGACGCCGAGATGGTCGCCTCCGGCATCACTCGCAAGCGGCTGCCCGCCGGCAACGAGATCCGCTGCACGCTCAACGCGCCGGGTGTTTCCGAGCTCGCGCAGCGGATCGGCAACACCCGCTCCGCCGCGGCGCTCGACCTCTGGGACCGCGTCGAGGGCGCGGTCGTCGCGATCGGCAACGCCCCGACCGCGCTGTTCCGGCTGCTGGAGCTGATCGCCGACGGCGGGCCCCGTCCGGCCGCGATCCTCGGCCTGCCCGTCGGATTCATCGGCGCCGCCGAGTCGAAGGTCGCGCTCGCGGAGAACACGCTCGGCCTGGAGTACCTCGTCGTGCACGGCCGGCGCGGCGGGTCCGCGATGGCCGTCGCCGCCGTCAACGCGATCGCGAGTGAGCAGGAATGACCGGAACCCTCTACGGCGTCGGCCTCGGGCCGGGCGACCCGGAACTGGTGACGGTCAAGGCCGCGCGCCTGATCGCCGCCGGGGACGTCATCGCCTATCACGCCGCCCGGCACGGCAACAGCGTCGCGCTGTCCATCGCCCGGGGTTACATGACGGGCGATCAGATCGAGGAGCCACTGCTCTACCCGGTCACCGTCGAGACCACCGACCACCCCGGCGGCTACCGCGGTGCGCTCGAGGAGTTCTACGACGGCGCCGCCGAGCGCCTCGCCGCCCACCTCGACGCGGGCCGCGACGTCGTCGTCCTCTGCGAGGGCGACCCGTTCTTCTACGGCTCGTACATGCACATGCACAAGCGCCTGGCCGGTCGCTACCCCGCGGTCGTGGTCCCCGGCGTCACCAGCGTCGCCGGTGCCGCGGCCGAGCTCGGTCGTCCGCTCGTCGAGCGTGAGGAGACGCTGACGGTTCTGCCCGGAACGCTCTCGCCCGACGTCCTCGCCACCAAGCTCGCCGCGGCGGACTCCGCGGTCGTGATGAAGCTCGGTCGCACGTTCGCCGGGGTCCGGGACGCGCTGGCGATCGCCGGCCGTCTGGAGGAGGCCTGGTACGTCGAGCGCGCCACCACCGACCGCCAGCGGATCGCCCCGCTCGCCGAGGTCGACCCGGCGACCGTGCCGTACTTCTCGGTCGCGCTGCTGCCGAGCCGCGTGCACGAAGCGACCCGCGCCGAGCTCGCCGCCCCGGAACGGGTGCAGGACCAGCCCCAGAGCCGCGGCGAGGTCGTCGTGGTCGGCCTCGGTCCCGCCGGCCGGGAGTGGCTCACCCCGCAGGCGCAGGCGGCGCTCACCGCGGCCGAGGACCTCGTCGGCTACGGGCCCTATCTCGACCGCGTCCCGGCCAACCCGCGCCAGGTCCGGCACGCCAGCGACAACCAGGTCGAGTCCGAGCGTGCCGAGTTCGCCCTCGACCTCGCCCGTCGCGGCCGCCGTGTCGCGGTCGTCTCCTCGGGCGATCCCGGCGTCTTCGCGATGGCCGCCGCGGTGCTCGAGGTCGCGGGGGAGGACCGCTACAAGGACGTCCCCGTCCGTGTCCTGCCCGGTCTGACGGCGGCTCAGGCCGTTGCGAGCCGCGTCGGCGCCCCGCTCGGCCACGACTTCTGCGTGCTCTCGCTCTCGGACCGGCTCAAGCCGTGGGAGGTCATCGAGACCCGCCTCGCCGCGATCGCAGCCGCCGATCTCGTCCTCGCGGTCTACAACCCCCGGTCCAAGGCCCGTCCGCACCAGCTCGGCCGGGCGAAGGAGATCCTCCTGGAGCACCGCGCCCCCGAGACCCCCGTCGTCGTCGGCCGGGACGTCGGCGGCGCCGCCGAGCACGTCGTCGTCACCACGCTCGGCGAGCTCGACCCCGAGACGGTCGACATGCGGTGCCTGCTGATCGTCGGCAGCTCCACGACCACCGCCACCCGCCGGGGCGACGGCCGTCCCGCCGTCTTCACCCCGCGCTGGTACCCCGGGAACTGACCCCCGGATCGACCCGCAACGTCAGCGGGATCGAGCGCTATGACGCTCGGTCTCGCTGACGTCCGGCGTGCTGCGGGAGCGGAGCGCGGCCTCGGAGACCCCGGCCATCGCCGCGGTGACGGTCAGGACGGCGGGCCAGGTGCCGATCAGGTGGGCGAGCGGGTGCGACCCGACGAGGGCGGCGACGTAGGTCCCGCCCAGCGCGGCGGTGCGTGCCCGCCCGACGGAGCGGAGGAATCCCGGCACGGCGGCGGCGCCGGCGGCCGCGAAGATCAGCCCACCCAGCGGCCGGATCCCGGTGAGCTGGGCAGCTGCGAATCCTCCCAGGAGACCGACAGCTACGAGGGTCGAGGGGCGGCGTGCGACACCAGCGACGATCATGGAGGCAGACTACGCAGTGGACCCGGTGCGCAGCGGCCCGGGCAAAGGCTCGGAAAGGCGGACGATGAGCGCGGCGATCCTGGTGACCGGCGGGACCGGGACAGTGGGACGCAAGCTCGTCCGGAAGCTGGTCGCCGCGGGCCGGGACGTCCGGGTGCTCAGCCGCAAGGACCGGCCCGGTGTCGAGCCCGGCACCCCGAAGCTTCCCGACTGGCCGGACTGGTTCGTCGGCGACCTGCGCACCGGCCACGGCCTGGCCAAGGCGCTCGAGGGTGTGGGCATCGTCGTCCACTGCGCGAGCGTCCCGGGTCACGACGTCGAGGCGACGGCACAGCTGCTCATCGCGGCGACCCGGGCGGAGAAGCCTCACATCGTCTACCCCTCGATGATCGGCGCCGACCGCATCGAGGACGCCGCGTACCGCGACCGCCGCGCGATCGAGCGCCTGCTCGCCGACAGTGAGCTGCCGTGGACGGTCGTCCGCGTCGGGCACCTGCACGAGCACATCGACGCCGCGCTGCGCCGTGCGAGCCGCAAGCCGTGGATGTTCGTCCCGGCGGACACCAGCTACCAGCCGATCGCGGCCGAGGACGTCGCGAACCGGCTCGTCGACCTGTGCACCCCGATGCAGGCGCACCAGCTCCCGGACGTCGGCGGGCCGGAGATCATCGACGCCGAGGACCTCACCGCCTACTGGCTGAACGTCGTCGGCAAGAAGCGGAAGCTGATTCCCGTCCGCAAGCGGGGCAAGCTCTACGCCGGCTACCGCGAGGGCTGGCACCTCGCGCCGGACCGCCTCGTCGGGCATCAGACCTTCGCCGAGTTCATGACCGAACTGATGGCCGCTCAGGGCAAGCCGGCCGAGGACAAGGCCGAGGCCAAGGCGGCCGCGAAGGCGGCGGCCAAGGAGGAGAAGGCGAAGAAGGCCAAGGAGCCCAAGCCGCCGAAGGAGAAGCGGCGCCGGGGCCAGGACGCCGCGACCGCCGACGACGCCTCGGCCGAGGCCAGCGAGTCCGGCGACAAGACCCCTAGCTGAGCCCGTCCAGCCAGGCGAGGACGTCGGCCGGGTCGGCGACCGTGGGCACCCCCGCGGGCGCCGGGGGCCGGTCGACCATCACGACCGCGACGCCGAGTTCGCGGGCCGCGGCGAGCTTGGCGGCGGTCATGGCCCCGCCGCTGTCCTTGGTGACGAGGGTGCGGACGCCGTGCTCGCGCATCAGCGCACGCTCGCCGTCGACCGTGTACGGCCCGCGGGCGAGCAGGACGACCGCGTCGGCGGGGAGCGGGGGTTCCGGCGGGTCGACGGTCCGGATCACGAACCGGTGCGGCAGGTCGGCGAAGACGGCGAGACCGCCGCGCCCCGTCGTCAGCAGAACCGGCCCCTCGCCGGCTGCGACGGCGGCGGCCGCGGCGGGCATGTCCGGAACGCGGGTCCACGCATCGTCCGGGCCCGCGGTCCAGCCCGGGCGGCGGAGCAACAGCAAGGGGACCCCCGCGGCCGGGGCCGCCTGCGCCGCGGACGCCGAGATCCGCGCGGCGAACGGGTGCGTGGCGTCGACGACCGCGGCGACGTCGTGCTCGGTGAGCCACGCGGCGAGCTTCTCCGGGCCGCCGAACCCGCCGACCCGGACCTCCCCGACCGGCAGCGCGGGCGAACTGACCCGCCCCGCCAGCGAACTGACGACCCGCCAGCGGCCGTCGTCGGCCAGCCCCGCCGCCAGGGCCCGCGCCTCGGACGTGCCGCCCAAAATGAGGACGGTCCGCATCAGGAGCGGCACCGCGTGGTCGAGTACAGGTGGCTGTCGCTGAACTGATTCGCCGTCAGGACGTTGCCCACGATGATCACCGCGGTGCGCACGACGCCCGCGGCGCGGACGGTCTCCGCGATGTCGGCCAGCGTCCCGCGCAGGATGAGCTCGTCCGGCCGGCTCGCCCGGGCCACGACGGCGACCGGCGCGTCCGGGCCGTACTCGGGCACCAACTCGGCCACGACCTGCTCGATGCGCTGCACGGCGAGGTGCAGCACCAGCGTCGTCCGCGTCCGGGCCAGCGAGGGGAGGTCCTCGCCCGGCGGCATCGGCGTCGACGCGGCCGAGATCCGGCTGAGCAGCACCGACTGCCCGACGCCCGGGACGGTCAGCTCCCGGGCCAGCGCCGCGGCGGCCGCGGCGTAGGCGGGCACGCCGGGCGTCACGTCGTAGGGCACACCGGCCTCGTCGAGGCGGCGCATCTGCTCGGCCATCGCCGAGTACAGCGACGGGTCGCCGGAGTGCAGGCGCGCCACGTCCTGGCCCGCGACGTGCGCGGCCACGAGCTCCGCGGTGATGGCGTCGAGGTCGAGGTTCGCGGTGTCCACCAGCCGCGCCTCGGCCGGGCACCAGGTCAGGACCTCCGGCGGCACCAGGCTCCCGGCGTACAGGCACACCGGGGAGGCGGCGATCAGATCACGGCCCCGCAGCGTCATCAGGTCCGCGGCGCCGGGGCCGGCGCCGATGAAGTGCACGGTCACTTCACGACCGTCCACTGCGTCACGGGGGCCGCGGGCCGCCAGACGGTGAACCCGCCGACCGGCGCGGTGCGCGAGATCGCGAGCTTGACCAGGTCCCCGCCGAGCTCGGCCTGCCGGGCGACGACGAGCGCCTCGGTCTGCAGGGTGACCGCGTTGACGACCAGCCGGCCGCCGGGCCGCAGCGCCTCCCAGCACGTCTCGAGGACGCCGGGGTCGTTCGCGCCGCCGCCGACGAACACGGCGTCGGGGGCGGGGAGGTCCTTGAGCGCGTCCGGGGCGGCCCCGGTGACCACCTGCAGGTCCGGGACGCCCAGGGCCGCGGCGTTGGCGACGATCCGCTCGGCCCGGTCGGCGCGCTCCTCGATCGCGACGGCCTCCGCGGTCCGCTCGGCCCGCAGCCACTCGATGCCGATGCTGCCCGCGCCGCCGCCGACGTCCCAGAGCAACTGCCCGGGGAGTGGGACCAGGCGCGCCAGCGTCACCGCGCGGATCTCGCGCTTGGTCAGCTGGCCGTCGTGCTCGTAGGCGTCGTCGGGCAGGCCGGGGACGCGGCCGAGCGGCGCGGTGCCGGCGTCGGCCCCGCAGGCGACGGCGACCAGGTTCAGTGCGTCGATCCGGCCCGCCGGCGGGTCCCAGCCTGCCGCAGTCCCGGTCACGACCGTGCCGTCCGGAGAGCCCAGGCGCGACAGGACGGCGAGGCGGCTCGCGCCATAGCCCGCGTCGACCAGCAGCGCCGCGAGCGCGTCCGGGGTCTGCGAGCCGGAGGAGAGCACCAGCAGGCGCCGACCCGGCGCCAGCACGGCGCGGACGGCGGCCAGGTTGCGCCCGACGGCGCTGACGACCTCGACGTCGTCGGCCGGCCAGCCGAGCTTCGCGCACGCCAGCGCCGCCGAGGACGGGTGGGGCAGCACGCGTAGGCGGACGTCGGGTGCCTCGCGGACCAGCGTCGCCCCGATCCCGTAGAACATCGGGTCGCCGCTGGCGAGCAGGCACAGCGACCGCCCGGCGTGCGCGGCCAGCAGGCCCGACAGCGCCGGGAGTAGGGGAGTGGGGAGCGGGACGCGCTCGGCCGTGACGTCCGGCGGCAGGTAGGTCAGGTGGCGCCGGCCGCCGACGACGACCTCCGCGGCGCGGACGGCCGCCTGCGAGGTCGCGGCCAGGCCGTCCCAGCCGTCGGCGCCGATGCCGACGACCGTGACCGGCCGGGTGCTCATACGTTCCCGACGATCCGGTCGACGCGGATCAGCATCACGATGCGCTCGGGGTTGGGCCGGGGCTCGCGGTAGCGCTCGGCGTACCGGCGGCACGCCTCGTCCACCTCGGCGGCGGACTCGCCGATCGTGGCCGTGCCCTCGATGGTCGACCAGCGGCGGCCGTCCACCTGGCAGACGGCGACCGGTGCGCCCGCCGGACCGGCCGCGGCGACGTGGCGGACCTTCAGCGACGTCCGGCCGGCGATGATCCGCGCGAGCCCGGCCTCGGGGTCCAGCGTCGCGCCCACGGGCACCACGTGCGGGCGGCCGTCGGCGCGCAGGGTCGTGAGCGTGCACAGGTGCCGCTCCTGCCAGAACGCGACGAGGTCGCGGTCGTCGATGGCCAGCACGTGAGAGGCCTTCCGTACTCGAGCTCGCTCCACGGGTCGAAACCTACGACACGCCCCGAACTCGCCATTGCAAAGTAACTAAGTCGAGTTACTCTGATTGAGCCCGCACGAGCACCAGGAGGACCCGATGACCGTCTCCGCCGCCCGCCCCTGTCTCGGCTTCGACCCCGAGGCGCCCGTGCTCTCGCTGAGCCGGGCGGCGCTGCTGGAGGCGCAGGCGCGGGGCGTGGTGGTCCTCGACACCCGGGACGCCGAGCGCTTCGCCGCCGGGCACTGGCCGGGGTCGGTCAACATCGCGCTGGACGGGCCGTTCGCGCTGCAGGCCACGCTCGCGTTCTGCGGGAACGCCGAGATCGCGCTGATCTGCGACCCCGGCACCGAGGTCGAGGCGCGCAACCAGCTCGGCCTCCTCGGGCTGCACCGCGTCTGCGGCGTCCTGGCCGGCGGCCTCGGGCCCCTCGACGCCCACCGCCTGGTCACCGCGACGGACGAGAGCGCACGCACGGCATGAGCAACCGCACGGGGCCGAGCTGGCCCACCGACCCGCTAGGCGCGGCGGCGATGGAGCAGGTAGCTGTCCATGATCCAGCCGTGCCGCTCCCGGTGCTCCGCCCGGAGGGCGACGATCTCCGCCTTGCGTTCCTGTAGGTCTCCGGCCACCAGGACCTCACCGGGCATGCCCAGGTAGGCGCCCCAGTAGATGTCCAGGTCCGGGTCGTCGAGACCGGCGAACGCCGCGGAGCCGTCGAGCATGACGAGAACGTCGTCCAGTTCGGCCGGCATGCCCTCGGCGGCGAGCCGGCGCCCGGTCGTGACGTGCACCGGCGCGCCGACGCCGGTGAACGTCACCCGGTGTCGCGCGGCCAGCGTCTGCAGCGACGTGATCCCCGGAATCACCTCGTGAGTGAGTTCGACGGTCCCTCGCTGCTGGACGCGGTCCAGTACGCGCAGCGTGCTGTCGTAGAGCGCCGGGTCGCCCCAGACGAGGATCCCGACGTTCTCGCCGGGTGAGACCTCGTCCCGCAGCGCGGCCTCGATGAGGTCCGCGCGGGCGTCGTACCAGTCCCGGACCGCGCCGGGATAGTCCGCGGCGGCGCGGTCGCGCTCGGGGTCCGTGACGGTGAGCACACGGTAGGGCCGGGCGATGTGCCGGGAGCAGATCTCGTGCCGCAGGTCGACGAGCTCGGACTTCGCCTCGCCCTTGTCCAGGACCAGGACCACGTCCAGGCCCGACAGGACCCGCACCGCCTGCAGCGTCAGCTGTTCCGGGTCGCCGGAACCGATGCCGATCACGTACACGTTCACACCGTCGTCACGCACGGGAAGCCTTTTCTCGGGAACCTGCTGCGGGGATCCAAAACCGTCCGCCGATTGTTGTCGCGGAGGACACCGCGGACGTCGGCGGGCCTGGCCATAGGGTTTCCCCGAACAGCGGGAGACCCCCGCGCAGGGTGCGGCGGACGAGAGGACATCGGTGTTCCGACGGATCGCGGTGGTCAACCGGGGCGAGGCAGCGGTCCGTCTGATCCGCGCCGTGCGCGAGCTCAACGCCGAGCGCGGCACCTCCATCCGCACGGTCGCCCTGCACACGCAGGGCGAGGCGGCGGCCATGTTCGTGCGCCAGGCGGACGAGGCCGTGGCGCTGCGGCCGTCCACCACGGCGTCGGTCCCGTACCTGGACTACGCCGAGCTGGAGCGTGCGCTGGTCGCCTCCGGCGCCGACGCCGTGTGGGTCGGCTGGGGCTTCGTCTCCGAGCACCCCGCCTTCGTCGAGCTGTGTGACCGACTCGGCATCACGTTCATCGGCCCGCCCGCGGAGGCCATGCGCCTGCTCGGCGACAAGATCGAGGCCAAGCTCGTCGCCGAGCGCGTCGGCGTTCCCGTCGCCGCGTGGAGCGGCGCCGGCGGGGTCAGCTCGTACCAGGACGCCCGGCGGCACGCGAGCCGCATCGGCTACCCGCTGATCATCAAGGCCAAGGCCGGCGGCGGTGGCCGCGGCATCCGCAAGGTCCTCGCCGAGGAGGAGCTCGAAGCGGCCTTCGAGGGCACCCGCGCCGACGCGGCGCGCTACTTCGGGGACGACGGGGTCTTCCTCGAGGCGCTCGTGACCGGCGCCCGCCACGTCGAGGTGCAGATCATCGCCGACGCCCACGGCAACGTCTGGGCGCCCGGCGTGCGCGACTGCTCGATCCAGCGCCGCAACCAGAAGATCATCGAGGAGTCGGCCTCGCCGGTCCTCACCCCGGAGCAGTCGCTCGAGCTGCGCCGCGTCTCGATGGACCTGGTCAAGGCCGTCGGCTACCGCGGGGCCGGCACCGTGGAGTACCTCTACGACCCGGTGCGCAAGGCGTTCGCGTTCCTCGAGGTCAACACCCGACTGCAGGTCGAGCACCCGATCACCGAGGCGGCGACCGGTCTCGACCTGGTCAAGCTGCAGATCCTCGTCGCGGCGGGGGAGCCGCTGCCGGGCGAGTGCCCGCCGGAGATCGGCCACGCGATCGAGATCCGCCTCAACGCCGAGGACCCCGACAACGGGTTCGCCCCGGCGCCGGGCCGCGTCGCGCTGCTGGAGTTCCCGCAGGGGCCGGGCATCCGCGTCGACTCGGGCATCGCGTCCGGCGACACGATCCCGCCGGAGTTCGACTCGATGGTCGCGAAGATCATCGCGATCGGCCGGGACCGCAATGAGGCGATGGCGCGCCTGACCCGCGCGCTGCGCGACACCACCGTCGTCATCGAGGGTGGGACGACGAACAAGTCGTTCGTGCTCGAGCTGCTCTCGCGGCCCGAGGTGCGGGACGGCAGCGCGGACACCGCGTGGCTGGACCGCGGCTCGCTCGACGACCGCGGGCTCGCCCCGCACGCCGACGTCGCGTTGTACGCGGTCGCGGTCGACAGCTACGAGCGTGAGGAGTTCGTCGAGCGCGAGGCGTTCCTCGCCCTCGCCCGCGGCGGCCGGCCGCAGGCCGACCACGCCATCGGCCGGACCATCGAGGCCCGCTACGGCGGCCACGCCTACACGATGGACGTCGCCGCGCTCGCCGCCGACCGCTACCGCGTCACCGTGCGCGGGGTGAGCGCCGACGTCGACGTCCAGCGGCTCTCGGAGTACGAGTGGCGGCTCACCGTCCACGGCGGTCCGTCGGGCGGGGTGCACCGCGTCGTGCTCGCGGCCGGACCGAACGACCACCTGGTCGAGGTCGACGGCGTGAGCCACCGCGTCGGCCGGGACTCCGGCGGTGTCGTGCGCGCCCCGGCGCCGGCCGTCATCGTCGCGCTGCCGGTCGGTCCCGGCGACGTCGTCGAGGCCGGGCAGACCGTCGCCGTGCTCGAGGCGATGAAGATGGAGACCCCGGTCGCGGCGCCGTTCACCGGCCGCGTCCGCGAGATCCTGGCCACCGCGAACTCGCAGGTGCCCGCGGGCGCGGCGCTGCTGCGGCTCGACCCCGAGGGCGGTGAAACCACCGTCAGCGACCTGCCCGAGGTGACGTTCGCCCCCTCCGTCGACGGTGCGAACGACCTCACGACCGACCCCGCCCAGCGCGCCCTCGACCTGCTCGAGGCGCTGCGTGCCCTGGTCACCGGTTACGACGTCAGCGCGGCCGAGGGCCGTGCGCTCGTCGCCGAGTACGGCGCGGTGCGGCGCCTGCTGCCCGCGCAGGACGGGCGCCTGGTGGCCGCCGAACTCGCGGTGCTGCGCATGTTCGCCGACATCTGCGAGCTCTCCCGTAACCGGCCGTCGGCCGAGGAGGAGAAGTCCGAGACGCGCGTGCACAGTCCGCGCGAGTACCTGCACACCTACCTGCGTTCGCTCGACGTCGAGCGCGAAGGCCTGCCGGAGTCCTTCCGCAGCAAGCTCTCCCGTGCCCTCGTCCACTACGGGGTGGCCGACCTCGAGCCGACGGAGCACCTCAAGGACGCGGTCTACCGCGTGTTCCTCGCACTCGCCCGTGGTGACGCCCAGACGCCGGTCGTGACCGCGCTGCTCGAGCGGTGGCTGGACGCCGAGGACCTCGCCCTCGCCGACCAGAAAGTGAACGACGAGCTGGCCGAGGTGCTGGAGCGGCTCGTCAACGCCACCCGGATCCGGTACCCGCTGATCGGCGACCTCGCTCGCAGTGTGAGGTTCCGTCACTTCGACCAGCCACTGATCCGCGCGGCCCGGGAGCGTGCGCTCGCCTCGATCCGCGCGCAGATCGACCACCTCGTCGAGAACCCCGACGCACCTGACCGGGCCGAGCGCATCGAGGCGCTCGTCACCAGCCCGGAGACGATCATCGGGCTGCTCAACGAGTACCTCGGGACCGGCGTGGCCGCGCTCGGCCCGCTGCTGGAGGTCCAGACCCGGCGGTACTACCGCAGTCGCGACCTGGAGAACACGCAGCTGTTCGTGCACGACAACCGCCAGGTGATGACGAGTGAGTTCGACCTCGGCGACCAGCGTCTGCACCTGATCGCGACCGTCGGCGACTTCACCGAACTACCGGCGCTCGCGGCCGCGGTCGGGGAGTTGGCGGCCGAGCACGCGTCGGACGACCCACGCACGCTGGTGCTCGACTTCTTCCTGTCGTGGGACGACCTGCCCGGCGACTACGACGAGGTGTCCTCGGCGCTGCGTGCGGAGCTCGACGGCCTGTCCTGGCCGGCGTCGCTGCGCCGGATCACGATCGGCATCGCCGGCGGAACCACCGCGCGGACCTTCTATCTGACGTTCCGTCCGTCGGCACCGGGTTCGTCCGCCGAGCTCGAGGAGGACCGCCTGATCCGCGGTCTGCACCCGCTGGTCGCGCAGCGGCTCGGCTTCAGCCGGCTCGTGAACTTCGACCTGACCCGGCTGCCCGCCGACGATGGCGTCTACCTCTACCGCGCCACCGGCAAGACCAACGCCGACGACGAGCGGGTCATCGCTCTCGCCGAGATCCGGGACGTGCACCCGCTGCGCGACGCCTCCGGTCGCGTGCTCGCGGTGCCGACCGTGGAGCGCGTGCTCACCAGTTGCGTGCAGGGCATCCGCAGCGTGCAGGCGCGCCGCCCGGCGGGCCGACGTCTCGACCGCAACCGGATCGTCCTCGCGGTATCGCCGACCGCGGTCGTACCGCTGGACGAGCTCGACACCGTGACCCGCGGCCTGGTCCCGATGACCGCCGGCGCCGGCCTCGAGGAGGTGCTCGTCGTCGGGCGCTTCCAGGACGGGCCCGACGGCGAGGAGCGCGAGGCGGCCGTGATGATCTCGTACACCCATGGCGTGGGTGCACAGATCTCGATCACGAACCGGCCGACCGAGCCGATCCCGCCGCTGGACGACTACGAGCAGAAGGTCCGCGCGTCGCGTGCCCGCGGTGCGGTCTACCCGTACGAGCTCGTCGGTCTGCTCATCGGCACCGCCGGCACGTTCTTCGAGCTCGACCTCGACGAGAGCGGCGAGCTCGTGCCGGTCGACCGTGAGCCGGGGCAGAACAGCGCCGGGATCATCGTCGGCCTCGTCACGTCGTCGACGCCGCGCTACCCCGAGGGTCTGTCGCGCGTCGTGCTGATGGGGGACCCGACCAAGTCCCTGGGTTCGCTGG
Organism: Sporichthya brevicatena; assembly: GCF_039525035.1. Classification (NCBI taxonomy): domain Bacteria; kingdom Bacillati; phylum Actinomycetota; class Actinomycetes; order Sporichthyales; family Sporichthyaceae; genus Sporichthya; species Sporichthya brevicatena. The sequence continues at coordinate 75,924 of NZ_BAAAHE010000021.1, read as the reverse complement.
CGGAGCCGGAGTGCGCCCGCATCATCGCGGCGCTCGACCTCGCCGAGGCTGAGGGCTACCCCGTCGAGTGGTTCGCGCTCTCGGCCGGTGCGCGGATCTCCATGGACTCCGGTGTCGAGAACATGGACTGGATCGCCCGGGCGCTGCGTCGGATCGTCGAGTTCACCCAGGCCGGCGGCGAGATCAACGTCGTCGTCGCGGGCATCAACGTCGGAGCGCAGCCGTACTGGAACGCCGAGGCGACGATGCTCATGCACACCAAGGGCGTGCTGATCATGACGCCGGACTCCGCCATGGTCCTGACGGGCAAGCAGTCGCTCGACTACTCCGGCGGCGTCTCGGCCGAGGACAACTTCGGCATCGGTGGTTACGACCGCGTCATGGGCCCGAACGGACAGGCGCAGTACTGGGCCCCGAACCTCGCGGCCGCGTCGGAGATCCTGTTCGCGCATTACGACCACGCGTACCGCGCGGCCGGCGAGCGGTTCCCGCGCCGGGTCGAGACCACCGACCCGTTCGACCGCGACGTGCGCCTGCACCCGCACGTGCATCCCGGGTGCCCGGACTTCCAGACCGTCGGCGACATCTTCTCCGCGGAGAAGAACCCCGAGCGCAAGAAGCCGTTCGACATCCGGACGGTCATGCGCGCGATCGTCGACTCCGACCACGCGGTGCTCGAGCGGTGGGCCGGGATGGCCGACGCCGACACCTCCGTCGTGTTCGACGCCCACCTCGGCGGCCAGCCCGTCACCGTCATCGGCATCGAGTCGCGGCCGGTGCCGCGCCGCGGGTACCTGCCGAGCGACGGCCCCGACGTCTGGACCGGCGGGACGCTGTTCCCGCAGTCGTCGAAGAAGACCGCGCGGGCGATCAACGCCGCGTCCGGTGTGCGGCCGCTCGTCGTGCTCGCGAACCTGTCGGGCTTCGACGGCTCACCGGAGTCGCTGCGGAACCTGCAGCTCGAGTACGGGGCCGAGATCGGCCGCGCGATGGTGAACTTCGACGGCCCGATCGTGTTCTGCCTGATCTCGCGGTACCACGGCGGTGCCTTCGTCGTGTTCTCCGGGACGCTCAACGACAACATGGAGGTCGTCGCGGTCGAGGGCTCGTTCGCCTCGGTGCTCGGCGGCGCCCCCGCGGCCGCCGTCGTCTTCACCGCCGAGGTCCGGTCGCGGACGAACAACGACGAGCGGATCCAGAGCCTGGAGGCCCGCCTCGCCGCGGCGTCCGGGGCCGAGGCGGCGCAACTGCGCGTCGAGCTCGCCGACCTGCGCAACCTCGTCAAGATCGAGAAGCAGGGCGAGGTCGCCGCGGAGTTCGAGTCGATCCACGACATCCGCCGCGCCCAGAAGGTCGGCTCCGTCCACACGATCATCTCCGCCGCGGAGCTCCGGCCCTACCTGATCTCCGCCGTCGAACGCGGCATGGCCCGCACCCTCACCGAATAAGGGGTGACACCCCTTGTTGAACGGGGGATTGGCACCGCCTGGCTGTCAAGAAAGGGTGACACCCTTTCTTGACGTCGTCGCTCGTCAGGAAAGGGTGACACCCCTTTTGACGTCGCCCATTGTCAAGAAGGGGTGACACCCCTTACTGCGCAGTAAGGGGTGTCACCCTTTCTTCACCACGGATTCGGACGACGGCGCGGCCGTCATCGACCGTCATCGGCAGTCGGCGACCGTCATCGACCGTCATCGACCGTCGTCGGCCGTCATCGGGTGTAGACGTAGTAGCCCTTCTTCGTCCGGACGTTGCCGGCGCGGTCGAGGGCGGTGGCGGTGTAGTCGACGCGGACGGCGCGGTTCTTCCTGACCAGCTTCGCGGTCGCGGTGACCTGGCACATGTACGGGCCGGAGAGGCTGTCACCGGCGACGCAGCGGACCTGGCGGGGCGCGGTGTAGGTCTTGCCCTTCTGGACGCCCTTGATCGCGATCGTCGGCTTGTTCTTGTCGATGTTCAGCGCGATCTTGATCGAGGCGCTCAGGCCCTGCTGGTTGGTGATCGTGACGGTGCCGCCGCGGTTGGCCCCCGAGCTCGAGAGCACCATCGGCTTCGGGCACGGGGCGGTCAGCGGCGAACTGCCCGGCGTGCACGTGAAGGTCACCGTGACGGTGTCGCGGTACCAGCCGTACTTGGTCTTGCCGGCGGCGCTGGCGATCTTGCCGGTGATCGTCGGTGCGACCGGCGGCACCTGCGGCTCGTACGCACCGGCGGTGCAGGCATTCGGGCCGGAGATCCCGGGCCGGGCCTCGCCGCGTTGGTCCTGGCCGTTCGTGTCGCCGCCGCAGAGGCCGGACGACACGGGGACCGCGCCGAAGGCGGCGTTGGTGTTCGCGACGGCGGCCGTCGGAGTCCGCGCGCCGTTGGCGGCGAGCGCCGAGAGTGCGCTCGCGGACGTGCTGACCTTGTTCGGCGCCTCGGCCGGGCCGGAGCCGTCGGTGAAGCAGGATGCGTCGCTCGCGACCGATGCGACCGCGGTCGTCGCCGCGGGGACGCAGTTCGCCTGTGCGTTGGCGAGCAGGGACGCCTCGAGGGTGACGGTGCCCGCCGCCGCGGCGAGACCACCGGAGAGGAACTGACCACCGTTGGTCGGGGCCGCGCCGACCAGGGAGCCGTTGGTCTTGCCCTTGCCGACAGTGCCGTTGGCCCCGGCCGCGCCACCGGCGTCGGTCGCGTTGGCCGCGAGGGTGACGTGCGTCAGCGTCGCGCCAGTGACGCCGGAGAGCAGGGCGATGCCGCCGCCCTGGCCGCCCGCGCCGCCGGATCCACCGCGCGCCGCGTTGCCGCCGGCCTTCGATCCGTGACCTGCGCCGCCCGAACCGCCCGCGCCGCCGGCGCCGCCCCGCCCGGACGCGTTCGACACGATCGTCGAGTTCGCGATCGTCAGAACGCTGCCGGCGAAGGCGATCCCCCCGCCGGACCCGCCGATCCCGCCTGCGCTGCCCGCGGCCCCGTCGCCGCCGGCGCCCGCGGAGGAGAGCAGGCCGCCGCTGCGCCCGTCGCCACCGTTGCCGCCCTTGCCACCGGCGCCGCCCGCTCCCGCGGCGTTGCGCTCGACCGTGCTGTTGACGACCGTGAGCACCCCGCCGGCCATCGCGACGCCGCCGCCGCTGCCGCCCGGCCCGCCGGCGGTGGACGTACCGCCGTCGGCGCCGTCGGGCGAACCGGTGCCGCGGTCGGCGCCGGCCGTCCCGGCGAGTCCCGGGCCGGCCCCGTTCCTGGTCAGGACGACGCCGTCGAGGGTGAGGTTGCCGCCGCCCGTCCGCAGGATGCCGCCACCGTCGTTGACGGGGGCCTGCGCGGTGGCCGCCGGGGCCTTGCCGCCGGTGATCGTGACCCCGGAGATCGTCACGGGGTACGCCCCGGCGATGCGGATCACGCGCCGCGCCTGCGCCGGGCTGATCGTCGTGAGGTTGGCTCCGGCGCCGGCGATCTTCAGCGCGCTGAACGCGGACGACGTGATCGTCAGCCCCGCGCTGGTGTCGGCGCTGCTCTCGGCGAACGTGCCCGGCCCGACGAGGATCGTCGCGTCGATCGGCGTCGGCAGGAACGACGCGGCGACGTTGACCGCGCGCTGGATCGTGCGGCACCCCGGAGCGGTCGTACAGTTCCCGGCGTCGTTGCCGGTCGCGCTGACGTGGAGTGTCACCGGAGTCGCGGCCTGCGCAGTCGGTGCGGCGAGTGTCATGGCCAGCGAGACGCACATCGCGCTCGTGAGGCCGAGCGCCAGTGAGCGTGCGGACATGGCCGGCCCCCCTTTCGTGTCGGTCGCCGAAACCTAGGCATCCCGCGCCTACGTGATCAAGAGCCGCACTCCATCCGCGTACGCTCGTCGCGATGCACGCCTCGAACGGTCCCGTCGACCTGCTGATCGCCAACGCGCGGCTGGTCGCGACGTGCGACGACGAACGGCGCGAACTGCCCGGCGGCTGGGTCGCGATCGCGGGCGGGGCGATCGCCGCGGTGGGCACCTCGACCGACGCCCGGCCGGCGGCGACGCGCACGATCGACGCGACCGACTGCCTCGTCACCCCCGGGCTGGTGAACACTCATCACCACCTGTTCCAGAACCTCACCCGGGCCTGGGCCCCGGTCGTGAACGAGAACCTGTTCTCCTGGCTGACCGGTCTCTACCCGCGCTGGACCACTGTCGACGAGGAGGCCTCCTACCTCGCGGCCTGGGTCGGGCTGACCGAGCTCGCGCTCGGCGGTTGCACGACGAGCAGCGACCACCTCTACATCGGCCCACGCGGCGGCGGTGACCTGTGGTCGGCCGAGATCACCGCGGCGGCGGAGGTCGGGCTGCGCTTCGCCCCGACGCGCGGTTCGATGACGGTGTCGGAGAAGGACGGCGGCCTGCCGCCGGACAACCTCGTCGAGGACACCGACGACGTCCTCGCCGACTGCGAGCGGCTGGTCGCGCGCCACCACGACCCGGCGCCGCTGTCGATGGTGCGCGTCGGCCTCGCACCGTGCGCGCCGTTCAACGTCTCCGAGCGCCTGATGCGCGAGACCGCTGAACTTGCCGAACGGCTCGACGTCCGGCTGCACACGCATCTCGCCGAGGACCCGCAGGACGAGGAGTACTGCCTCGCCCGGTTCGGCCGCCGGCCGGTCGACCAGTTCGCCGAGGTCGGGTGGCTCGGCCCGCGCGCCTGGGTCGCGCACGGGATCCACTTCTCCGACACCGAGGTCGAGCGCCTCGGTCTCGCCGGCGTCGGCGTCGCGCACTGCCCGAGCTCGAACATGATCCTCGGCGGTGGCGGGATCTGCCGCGTCCGTGACCTCCGCGCCGCGGGTGCCCCCGTCGGGCTCGGCTGCGACGGCTCGGCGTCGAACGACATCGCCTCACTCTGGCTGGAGGCGCGCACCGCACTGCTGCTCGCGCGCCAGCGCTCGGGCCCGACGGGAATGACGGCCCGTCAGGTCCTGGAGATCGCCACCCGTGGCGGTGCGGCCTGCCTGGGCCGGACGGGCGAGATCGGACAGTTGACGCCCGGAGCCGCCGGAGACGTCGTGATCTGGGACCAGACCGGTCCGGCGTTCGCGGGAGCCGTCTCCGACCCGGTCGAGGCGTGGCTGCGCTGCGGCCCGTCCGCGGCCCGCGAGACCGTCGTGGCCGGCCGGGTGCTCGTCGAGGACGCACGTCCGACCCAGCCCGGCCTCGAGGCGATCCTCGCCCGGCACGCCGCCGTCAGTCGTCGCCTGCAGCAGGTCTGACGCACCCTCGGCCCGCGCCACGAACGGCAAGGACCCCGGGCGGAGGTTGCCCTCCGCCCGGGGTCCCGGCGGCCGTCGGTGTCAGGAGGCGGACAGCTGGCTGCGCGCTTCCTTGAGCAGTTCGATCGTCTGCTGACGGACCTCGTCGGTCGTGGTGACCGGCGCGGTGAAGGAGATGCGAGCGGCGCGCTGCTCGCCGCCCTCGATCGTCGCCAACACGTCCATGCCGTAACGGTCGACGCCGACCATGCGCGCCGACTCGATGCCGTCGAACCGGGCGAACACCTGGCAGTACGCAATCAGCGCGTCGCCGTGGTCGTCGTTCATGTGCTCGATGATCCGCTTCGCGGAGCCGCCGAGCAGCGGGTCGGGCTCCGCCGTGGCGTACTCCTCGGCGGTGACCCAGCTCATGCGCCCGAAACCGCCGACGTAGCGGATCGCGGAGACCTCGAGCCGGTAGGTGGCGAAGTCGTCGAAGCGGACGTAGAACGCGTTGGGGTGACCGGCCAGGAACAGCTCGATCATCGCCTCCTTGTCCTCACCGGAGAGGATCTTCATCTCGCCGACGAGCGTGACCCGCGAGAGCGCGAGACGGTCGTTCACGCCGTCCTCGGGCGCGGTGACCATCAGCGAGGCGCGCGGGTCCGCGGCCAGGTTGTGGCTGTGCTCGGCCAGGCTCGACAGACACATGATCGGGTTGCCGCGCTCGTCGACCGAGTAGGTGACCAGCGAACCGAACGGGAAGCCGGGGCACTCGGTGCTCATCGTGGCCAGGGAGCCACCGCTGCCGATCATCATCAGCGTCCGCGAGCGCTCCGCGTCGCTCGGCATGCCGAGGATCCCGGTGGTGGCGCGCAGCGTCGCTGCGGTCTGGTCCTTGGCGTCCTTGGGGACCTGGTGGCCGCCGAATCGCTCTGCCATCGAACGTTCCTTCCTGGGCTCGCGGGTGCGGCCCGATTCGTGCACTGGGCAGTGACGCTAACGAGGGGTCGAAACTGGGGCAACGGCACTCATCCGGACGGATGCCGTGTGCCCGATCCGCGCCCCGACTCGCCGCAGGGCGGGTGCGGGTGTTGGTGGGGTTGTCGGAACGGGGACCGGGTTCTCTGAGACGGGAACTGCAACGGGAACTGAGACGGGAACGGGAACTGCCACCGGAGCCGGCACCGGCTCCGGAGTCGGGGTGGGGGCGGGTGGGGGCGCCGGGGGACACGCCGGGTCGATCAGCACCAGGGGCTCGTGGATGGGAGCGCCGCACCGGCACAGCGGCGGTGCCGGCGCCGGTGGAGGTGCGATCGGGGTGAGGACGAGCGTCGGGTCGGAGTCGGCGTACGGCATCCGGCGGCGGACGCCGACGGGTTCCGGGCCGGCCACCACCGGAGGTGGCTCCGGAGCTCCCGTGCGGGTCTCGCGGGCGAGGCGCCGGCGTTCGCGTCGGCTCGGCAGCGCGAACTGGAGCAGGAGAACGCCGCCGACGAGCAGGAGCAACCCGAGCAACGCGAGCAGCGCGGTGTTACCCCCGTCGTCGTCGGCGGCGGCCTGGGCGGCCGCCTCCTCGGGGCTGAGGATCGCCGTGCTGCCCTCGGAGAGATCGACCTCGGAGTCGAACGCGCCGCCGGCGAACAGCGCGGTGACGCAGAACGTCACCGCGAGCAGAAGCAGCGCGGCCGTCCGGCCGGGCTGCTGCCGGTACCGGCTGCTCACGTGAGGCCTGCCGAAAAGGGGCACGCCGGGATCGCCGGGGAGTCGGCCCGGTCCGAGGACCGGAGCAGGTCGACACCGCTGACCCACTGCCCGGTCTCCAGCCGCTGCCAGAACCCGGGCGCGCCGCCGACGGAGCCGGGCTGCTCGCAGACGATCCACGCGACCGTCCCGCCGGCCAGGGTGCCCGGCGAGTCGGCGGTCTCCGTCGGCGCGCTGCGCAGCGGCTTCAGGCCCGGCCCCACCTGGTACGGCGTCGCGCAGGTCGGGATCCGGTCCGCGAAGCGCGCCACCGTCGAATTGCCGTCCAGCGCCGCCTTGGGGATCCAGGTCGCGTCGGCGGTCTGGTACCACGCCCCCAGGCTGGAGATCGCGGAGTGCGTGACGCAGACGAGGTCGAGGCGCGCGCCGGGACTGCGACCCGCTGCGGCCTCCGACGGCGCCACCTTGCTAACCAGGTCGACGCCTGTGGGGGTCGCCACCGAGTAGGCCACCGTGGCCACGGCGGCGTCGACGACGTTGCTGTCGATCGTCAGCGGAACGCCGCCGTAGGTGGCGCGGTGGTCGCCGCGGTACTGCTTTATCCGCTGCTGCGCCGCCCACAGGTGGGACTCGACGCCGCTCCAGCCGGTCAGCTTGGGCGTGCGGTCCCATTCCGCGTTCCAGAGCATGTCCGGTCGGATCGTGCCCTCGCGTCCCTTGCCGGAGTTCGCCGTCCGCTGGGCGTCGACGAGGTCGTCGACCAGCGGCTGCAGGTTCCCGTAGACGCCGGACAGGTACCCGGCCGAGTGCAGCGCGCGCGTCCACCCGTTGAGGTAGGCGTGGACGTCGCCGGAGCAGATCTTGTCGCGACTGTCGTAGTTCTCGATGTCCGAGTACAGCGCGCTGCCGGGGAGGATCCCGAGCGCGCGCGCCGCACTGACGGCGGAGCGGCCGGCGGCGATGCCCTGCTGCCGGGCCTCGCTGCTGTTCGAACTGATGCGCAGTGAGAACTTCGTGCACGGCGCCTGCCGACCGACGTCGATGGGGATGAGCTTCCACCCCATCGCCGAGACCTCGCGGACCCACGAGGCCGTCAGGTTGGGTTGCCGGCACGCGCGCAGCTTCCCGCTGATGTAGATGCCGATCGCGCGGTACGGCGAGTCGAGCCAGGCCCGCATCGTCGACACCGACGGCGCGGCGCACGTGTCGAACGCCTGCCCGGTGAACCGCGTCGCGGTTGCCCCGGCGGGGTACTTCAGTTCACCGTTGGGGTCGGCGTCGGCGCGGTTGGCCGAGAACCCGACGACGCCGGCGGTGACGACCGCGATCGCCAGCGTGATGCCGGCCGTCACCCGGCCGAGCCGCGACCGCCGGGTGCGCAGCGGTTGCTCACTCATGCCAGGTCCTCCCGCCGCATCGGCACGCCGGGCAGGAAGACGCCGGCTCTCGCGGCCGCCGCGAGCGGGAAGCCGAGGAAGAACAGCGCCACGCCCGCCGCGAGCAGCACCATCCCGGAGGCGCTCTTCACCGACGGCAGCTCGTCCGGCGCCAGCGCCCGCATGTCGGTCGCGAGCTGCACGTCGATCAGCGTCGTCACCGGCAGGTTCGGCACCGGGTCCGGCGTGATCTGTTCGTCGTGCGCCGGGGGAGCGGTGCGCTCCGCCTCGGACTCGGCCTCGGCGGCCGCCGCGGGCGTCCACTCCTGGCCGGGCACCTGGGCCGCGATGTCGACCATGCCGTCGTTCAGGTCGGCCGTCGGGTCGAGCGCGGGGTCGAGCGCCGCGTCGAGAACCGGGTCGACGACGGTGCCCGTCGTGTGCATCGCGTTGTTGTAGACCGTCGACTGCGGACCGGGCTTGCCGCGCTGGACGTCGGCGATCTTGTCGTAGCGGTAGGCGCCGTAGCCCCGGTTCAGGTAGTAGCTGAGGTCGGCGCCGGTGAGGTAACGCGCCGGCTTGCCGCGCGAGTACTCCTCGTAGAGGTGGAACTTCGTCTTCGCCGAGTTCGCCCAGCCCGCGAAGATCACGACGTGCGAGCGCGGCAGCAGCAGGATGTCGCCGGGCTTGAGCGACTTCGTCGCGATCCGGTGCGAGACCGAGGCGAGGTTGCCGGTCCAGTAGTTGATGCGCTGGTTCAGGTTCCACGCCATGGAGACGTAACCCGAGCAGTCCTGGCGGTAGGTGCCGTTGGAGTCGGTCCACCACGAGGTCTGGCTGTAGGGCACCTGCTGCAGCACCCAGCTGACGGCCCGTCCGATCACCTCGTCGCGCGTGATCCGCTTGCCCTTGCCGGAGTCGTTGTCACCCTTCTGCGGGGTGCTCGGACGCTCACCGCCGTCGTTCGGACCCTGGCCCGTCGAGGGCTTGTCCTCGGCGGGCTCCTCCGCGGCCGGCGGCTCCTGGTCGGAGTCGGCCGGGACCACCGGGGTCTCGGGCTGGGCCGGGCTGGTCGGGATCATGCCGGGCGCCGGCCCGGTGATGCCCGGGTCGACCACGGCCGGCGTCGGGGTGGGCGTCGGTTCCGCGGCCGGGGTCGGTTCCGCGGTGGGCGCGGCCGCCGGGTCCGCCGGCATGGCCGGGTCCACCGGTGTCGTCGGGGTGCTGGGCGCCGTCGGTGCGGGTGCGGATCCGTATCCCGGGACGACGCAGATGAACGCGTCCGGGTCGATCGAGGCACTCGCGTACGGGTCGGTGACGTCGGTCGTCGCCGCCGCGGTCGCCGGGTCCACCGGCGTCTCCGCCATCGTCGACCCCTCGACGTTCGAGAGCGTCGACTGCGCGATGTACGCCGCGCTCGCCCCCGTCGTGCTCGCCGGCGGGACGTACGACTGCGGGGCCTGCGGCTGCGGGGCCGAGTAGTACTGCGGCTGCGGCGCCTGGTACTGCGGACCCTGGTACTGCGGGGCCTGGTACTGGGGGACCTGGTACTGCGGCTGCGGTTGGTACTGCGGGTACTGCGGCGTGGGCTGGTACTGCGGCGCCTGGTACTGCGGCACCTGCACCGGGGTGGGGCTCGGGCTGGGGGTGGGCGCCGGAGCCGGGGGAGCGGTGCGGAAGAGCACCGTCCCCGCCGGGCACTGGGCCGCGGCCGGGAGAGCGGGCGTCGTGGAGTACGCGAACGCGCCCGCGGTGATCAGGGTGCTGCCCAGGGTCCCGGTCGCGACCGCGATGGCGAGCGCGACCCTCGATCTCGGGGTCACGACTGACCCTCCGTCACACCGTGCGCGGCCAGGGTGGCCTGGACGGCCTCGTCGACGCGGGCGGCCTCGCGGCGCTTGAGCTCACGCCGGGCGAGGATCGTGCCGCTGGTGCCGGCGGCGCCGAGCAGGAGGAGGAACACGAGCGTCCACGGAACGGTCCACTGACCCGACGAGGCCTTGGCCGACTTCAGCGCCGGGAAGTTGTCACCGGGGCGGGTCGGCACGGGCCGGACCTCGAGGTCGGCGCTGTTGCGCAGGATCGGCCAGACGCCCGAGAGCGTGCTGGACATCGTCAGCGAGTTGCCCGGGAGCAGCTCGGGCATCGGGTTGAGGTCCGCGGTCTTGCCGGACAGGCCGAACGGGCCGGCGACCTTGAACGTCTGCAGCGCGGACATGCGCACGTTGCCGGTGTTGGTGACCGTGTACGTGACGGTCATGTCGCCCTTGCCGGCCGGGTTCGCGGTGCCGTCGTAGGAGGTCCGGAAGTCGGTGATGCTCAGGCCGGGCCGGAGCTCGCCGTCGACGCGGACCTGGACGCGGCTGCCGAGCCGGCGGTCGAGCTTGACCGGCTGCCCGTCGTCGTCCTGACCGGGTGCGATGTAGGAGGTGACGATGCCGCCGGTGTGGTCCCCGGACTCGGCGTTGCTCGGCACGGTCATGGTGAACGGCACGTCCACGTGCTCGCCGGGGGCGATGCGGAGCTCGGAGCGCTCGAGCTCGATCCAGGCCCCGACGTCGCGCGGCGTCTCGCCGGCCGGGAGCAGGTCGATGGCGCCGGTCGACGTGGTGATGGCGTCGCTGGCGTAGATCGTGAGCGGGAGTTCGGTCTTGCCGAAGTTGCGGACGCGGATGGCGTCCTTCACCACGTCGCCCGCCTTCACGTCCAGCAGGTAGTTCGGGCGGTTGTCGCCCTCCTCCCGCGGGGTCGGGCGGACCGACCAGGTGAGGGTGTTCTCCTCCTGGGACTCGGCCGACGGGGCCCCGCCGATCGTGCCGGGCGTGGGGTTGTCGGCGGCGACGGCGCTCGGCCCGAGGGCCAGCGCGCCGCCGAGCGTGGCGACGACCGCGGCGGCGAGAAGCCCGGATGGGCGGCGTCGGCCGGTGGGGCGAGCGGCTGTGCCCGCGGTACTGACAGTGGCCTGGCGACTCATCGACGTTGCTCCTCTCGACCGGCCGCAACTGCGAGACGGCCGGATCTGGCCGTGGTGGCCGGTTACATTGGTGGGGCTGCTGGAACTCGTAAGGGGTCTCGGTGGTGCTCTGGGGCGGGGTCCGGGCTCCATCCGGACCCCGCCCTCTTTGCATCTGCCGCCCTGTCGGAATTGGCGGCAGCGACTGGCGGTGCCTGACGTCAGGTCAGAGCGGTGAGGGTCAAGGTGCCCTCGTAATCACCGGCGTCGGCATCGAGCGGAGCCTTGAGCTCCAGGTCCGCCCCGGCGTCACCGGAACCGGTGCTGCCGGCCGTCGTGGTCGCGAGCGTCGCGGGCTGCGAGAGACCGGAACCGCCGCCGATTCCGGACGCGACCGGAGCGCCGGCCGTCAGGCCCGCGCCGGTGACGTTCGGCGTCCAGCCGAGGTTCGCGCCGGAGATCGTGGCGCCCTCGGGCCCGGTGAAGTCGCTCACCTGGCCGGAGACCCCGAAGGACGGGTAGCAGGCCGCCCCGTCGCCGGTCCGACCGTCGGTGAAGGTGATCGGGTCGAGCGCGCCCGTGAACGGCAGGTGGTCCGCACCCGCGGTGCCCGGGGTCAGCGCGACGTCACCGTCGGTGCCGTTCTTCAGCGCCCAGACGACCTCACCCGCGCACTCCTCCGGAGCCTCCGGCACCGTGACCGTGATGGTCTGGCCGTCCCCCGGCGTCTCGCCGCCGGTCACGGTGCCGTAGTTGACGGTGATCGGCAGCGGGTACTTGAAGCCGTCACCGGTCGTCGTCGTGCCGGAGTTGTAGAACCGGCCGCCCGCGTTGACGCTGCCGGTGTTCGCCGCGTTGACGAACGACTCCGGCCAGGCGCCCCACCGGTCGGCACCGAGTGCGTCGTAGGCGGTCTGGACCGCCTCGGTCGGGACCGTGTTGGCGCCCACGGTGATCGTGCGGCCGGCGAAGGTCGGCGTCGTGGTGAACTCCGCCGTGCTCCCGGTGTTGAGCCCGGTCAGCTCGGCGACGGTGACGCCCGGCGTGTCGACCGTGGCCAGCGGGTCGGCCCCGGCCTTGATGGTTGCCTTCAGGGTGCCGGTGCCCGCGCTGTCGATGGTCAGGACCGGGTCGACGATGCGGAACGGCGCGCCGCTGAACTTCACCGACAGCGTGCCGGGGAAGGTGATGGTGGCCTCGCCCGTGGACGAGTCCCGGGTCCCGGTGCCGCCGCTCCAGACGACCCGCTGGTTGGCCGGGCTGCCGGTGGCCGTCTGGCCGCCGGTGAAGTTCCCGAAGCCGCTGCACTTGGTGGCCCAGGTCGGGTCGCCGTCACCCAGCTTGATCGTGACGTTGCCGTCGACGGCCTTGTAAGAGCTCTGGGTGTTGGCGCCGCTGGTCCCGTCGAGCGAACCGGCGGACAGGTAGTGGCAGGTGCCGGGCGCACCGGTGCCGGTGTACTGGATGTAGTCGGTCAGGCCCCAGGTGAACGAGGCGCCGGTGATCGTCTGCTCCGCCGCCGTGGCCTGGGTGGCCCCGACGACGAGCGTGGCGGCGGCCAGGGCGGCGGCGCCGGTCACCGCGGTGACCCGGCGCAGGCCGTGTCTGGCCTCACGCTTCTGATGGGTTTTCATGTCTGACGCTGCCTTCTGGGCCGCAAAAGGCCGGCCCGGTCGGTCGGTGGGGGATCGGGGGGCAGTGGGTCCGCGCTCCATTCGGACCCACCGCCCCACGATGTGAGGTGCAACTGACTGATCGTCAGACCAGTCGGTCGGATCGGTCGATCAGGTGAGGCCGGTGAGGGTCAGAGTCGCCTCGTACTCGCCGGGCTCGGCCTCGACCGGTGCCTTGAGCTCCAGGTCGGCACCCGCGTCACCGGTGCCGGGCTGGCCGCCCTCGACGGTCGCCAGGGTCGACGGCTGGGACAGGCCGGGGCCCGCGCCGTTGTAGCCGGAGGCCACCGAACTGCCCGCGACGATGAAGCCGGCGGAGCTGTTCGGCGCCCACCCCAGGTTCGCACCAGGGATCGAGGCCCCGTTGGGACCGGCGAAGTCGGTCACCTGGCCCGAGACTCCGAAGGAGGGGTAGCACTCCTGGCCGTCGCCGGTCCGGCTGTCCGAGATCGTGATCGGGTCGATCGCGCCCGTCGAGACCAGGTGGTCGCCGTTGAGGGCCGCCTCGGACATGGTGACCAGGCCGTCCTCGCCCGAGCTGATCGCCCACGCGATCTCACCGGCGCACTCCTCGGCCGCCTCCGGCACCGAGAACGTGATCCGCTGCTCGCCGTCACCCGGGGCCTCCGGGGTCGGGGTCGGGGTCGGCTCGGGGGTTTCGCCGCCACCGCCGGCGAGGCCGGTGAGCGAGAACGACACCGGGTCGATCTCGGTGCCCGCACCGTAGAACCCGCCGAAGGCGTCGGAGCCGGCCGCGGTCAGGGCCGCCGCCACGTTCGTGTACGAGATGGCGCCACCGGTCGGGGCGACCGCGGTGGTGAGGTTCGGGAACGTGCCGAAGTCGACGCCGGTCAGCAGCGGGTCGACCGGGGTCGCCGGGTCACCGTCGTCACCGCCGTCCACGTCGAGGACCAGCGACTTGGTGTTGTTCGCCAGGTCGATGACGACCTTCGGGTTGGCCACCTTGAAGTTCTTGAAGGGGCTGGCGCTCCCCGGGCCGGTGCTCGCCGCCGGGTTGCTCTCGGTCAGCGTCACGGACCCGCCGTACTGCGCGGTGTACTTCTGGGTGGTCGAGTCGTAGCTGCCGCTGACGAACGGGAAGTTCCAGTACAGCGGGTACGTCTCCGCACCCGACCCGCGCGTCTCCGTGCTCGCGGTCGCTCCGTCGCCCGCGACGACGCCCTGCGTGGTGCCGGAGTGCAGGGCGAAGTGGTAGCTCAGGAGGCTGGTCTTGATACCCCACTGCAGGGAACCACCGGTGGCGTTGAGCACCTCGGCGTTCGCGGTCGACGCGTTGACGACGCCGATGCCCGTGAGGGCCAGGGCCCCCGCGGCGGCGGCCGCCAGCGCGCGCAGGCGTGGTCGCCCGCGTTCTTTCAGCTGAGTGACCGTCATGTGGTCAGCTCCTCCTTTGGTTGTGGTGCTGCGTGTTACAAGTGGTACTGCCGTCGACCGACGGGCTAGTCCCGGACGCCGTAGCGCCAGAACAGGGATGCCGTGAGTGCGACGACCAGCGCGACCAGGGCGGCCACGCCGAACATGGCGAGGCCCCCGCCGCCCGAGTCGCTCGCGGCGCTCACGCCGACGGCAACGGTGCTGCCGTCGAGCGGGGCGGGGGCGACCGTGACGGGGGAGTCCTCGGCGATTCCGGTTTGGGGAAGCCGCGTCGGGGCGCCGTTCGCGTCGTACCCGGAGGTGGTGGCCTTCGGCGTCGCGCTCGGCGGCGTCGGGGCCACGGTGGTGGTGATGTTCGGGGTGCTGCTGGGCTTCGGCGTCGCGGTGACGCCGCCGGTCGAGCCGCCGGTGGAGCCGCCCGCGAAGCTCAGCGGGGTGAACTTCTCGTTGGTGGCGCTGGCCTTGCCGTGCGCGCCGAAGGTGAAGACGCCGCAGGTGACCTGCCGGCAGTCGGTGGTCTTGGTCCCGGCACCGCCCGGCAGTTCGGTGGTGAAGACGGCACCCGGCACCTCGATCGGGACCGACCAGTTGCCGTTGCGGTCCATGTGGAAGCCGGTGGCGTCGCCGGACTCGCCCGAGGCGCTGAACGAGACGAAGACCGTGCCGTTGCCGTTGTCGCGGCTGTCCGCACTGCCGCCGGCACCGGGGTAGAGGTAGGTCGTCCCGAAGTTGCCGTCGGTGTTGTTGATGTTGCGGCCGCTCGGTCCCCACTTCTTCGCGGTGTCGACCCAGCCGAAGAAGACGTAGATACCGCCCTCGACGGGAACACCTTCGGCCGACGGCGGGACGAGGTAGTCGATGCCGCGGACCTGGATCGTCGTCTTGCCCGAGGCGGCGAGCCCGGTCGACGGCGACGCGGAGAGGGTGGGGTTGCCCGTGCCCTGACCGGTCGGGACGGCGGCGGCGGGGAGCGCCACACCGGCCAGACCGCAGGCGAGCAGCGCGGCAGCAATCTGACGGCGCATCAGTAACTCCTTTGCGATGGGGCAGTGGGGACGACCGAGAAGTCCCGTCGGGGCAGGACGACGACCGCGCCGGTACGGGGGTGGCGCAGGACCTCGATCGGGTGTTCGTAGACGCGGGTCAGCAGCTCGGGGGTGAGCACGGTGACCGGGTGGCCGACGGCGGCGATCTGCCCGCGCGACATGACCGCGATCTCGTCGGCGTAGGCGGCCGCGAGCGCGAGGTCGTGCATGACGACCACGACCGCGTCGCCGCGCCGGGCGCGACCGCGGGCGAGGTGGAGCACGAGCTCCTGGTGCTTGATGTCCATCGCGGCCGTCGGCTCGTCGAGCAGCAGCAGGCCGGCCTCCTGGGCGAGCACCCGGGCCATGGCCGCGCGGGCGCGCTCACCACCGGAGAGGGAGTTGAAGACGCGGTCGGTGAACTTGGTGACGTCGGCCTCGGCCATCGCGTCGGCGACGACCTCGTCGTCCCAGTCCTCGGCCGGCGTGCCGGCCCAGGGGGAGCGGCCCATCCGCACGACCTCGGTCACGGCGAACGGGAACGTGACGTCGACGCGCTGCATGAGCACCCCACGGCGGATCGCCAGCTCGCGCCACGTCCAGGCCGAGGGGGAGGCGCCGTCGATGCTGACCGTGCCGGACGTCGGCTCGAGGTCGCCGGAGATCGCGCCGAGCAGCGTCGACTTGCCCGCGCCGTTGGGTCCGACGAGGGCGAGGACCCGGCCCGCGCGGATCTGCAGGTCGACGTTGCGCAGGATCGCCGCGCCGCCGAGCGTGACGCACACGTCGCGCGCCTCGGCGACGATGTCGCCGGGGGCCTTCGGGGCGGGGAGCCGGAGCTCGCGCTGGGTGAGGGTGGTGGTCTTCACGCCCAGCCACCCGCCTTCGCGCGGGCCCGCATGAGGAGCCAGAAGAAGAACGGGCCGCCGACGAGCGCCGTCAGCATCCCGATGGGCAGGTCGGCGTAGTCGACCGCCGTGCGCGCGACCAGGTCGGCGATCGTCAGCACCAGCGCGCCGCCGAGGGCCGACGCCGGTACCAGCACGGTGTGCCCGGGCCCGACCGCCATCCGCACGAGGTGCGGGACGACGAGGCCGATGAACGCGATGATTCCGGAGAAGGCGACCGCCGCCGCGACGCAGAGCGTCACGAGCACGATCGAGGTGAGGCGCAGCCGCTCGACGTTGACGCCGAGGTGGCGCGCCGGCCGCTCGCCGAGGGCGAGCAGGTCGAGCTGCTTCGACAGGAACAGCACGCCGAGGATGCCGACTGCGATGCAGGGAGCAGCGATGTAGACGTGCTGCCAGCGGCTGCCGTTGAAGCTGCCGAGCTGCCAGAACACGATCTGCTCGCGGGACGCGGTGTCGCCGAGGAAGACCAGGTAGGCGATCAGGCCGCTGCACACCGCCTGCACGGCGATGCCCATGAGGACGAGGGTGACCGCCTCGGTGCGGCCCTCGCGGCGCGAGAGCGTGTACACGAGCAGCGTCGTGAACAGCGCGGTGAGGAAGGCCGCGGCCGCGATCGTCAGGGACCCCGCGAAGGTCCAGCCGAACACGATGACGGCGCAGGCGCCGACGGCCGCGCCCGACGAGACGCCGATGACTGCGGGCTCGGCGAGCGGGTTGCTGAACACGCCCTGCATGACCGCGCCGCTGGCCCCCAGCGCCGCCCCCACGAGCAGGCACATCACCAGGCGCGGGAAGCGGATGTTCCACAGCACCGCGTCGCCGTTGGGGTGCGAGGGCATCGGACCCAGGGAGATGTTCATCTTGTGCATGAGCGAGCCGAAGACCTCGTCCGGCGCGACGTGCAGCTGACCGGTCCCGGCCGAGACCAGGCCGGCGAGGAACAACGCGACGGCGAGGCCGGCGAGCACGACGACGGCGCGACGGCCGTGCGTCGGCGGCAGATCGGGGACCTTCGGCGGGGTGGCCGGGCGTCCCCGGTCGATGGACTTGGCGCGCGGCGCGACGGCCGGCTCGGGCGCGACCGCGGGAGCCGGCGCAGCGACCGCGGCGCGCGCCCGGCAGTCCGGGCAGTCGTGCGACTCGACCGTCGCCGGCCGTGGCGGCCAGGCTACCGGCGGGGGCACGGGGTGCGCGCCGACGTGGTGCTGGGTCGTCATCGCGGCGCCGCCTGCTCGTACACGGCGGTGGCGAGGGCGTCGAGCGTGGCGGGGAACTGCGGGCCGAAGCTCAGGATCTGGTAGTCGACCATGTCGACCACGCAGCCGGCGCGGCCCGCGTCGGTGTCGGCGATGCCCGGGACTTTCTGAAGCCCCGTCACTCCACCGACCGACTCCAGACCGTGGCTCATCATCAGGAACAGGTCGGGGTCGGACTTCACGAGACCCTCGGCGTTGATCGGCCGGGAGCCGGGGATGCCGAGCTCGCTCGCGACGTCGATGCCGCGCAGCGACGTGATCAGGTCGTCGGCGCCCGAGCCCTTGCCGAGCCAGCTGTACACGCCGGCGGTGCCGCGCAGGTAGAGGAACGCCATCCGCAGTCGCTGGGCCGGGTCGGCCGGCGCCAGCGCCGCGATGCGCGCCTCGGCGGCGGCGATGTCGGCCTCGACGCGGTTCGCGAGCTGATCGCCGAGATCGGGGAGGCCGAAGACGCCGGCGACCTCGCGGATCTGCGGCGCGATCGTCGACCGGTTGCGCAGGCTCGACAGGATGACGACCGGGACGCCCGACTCCTCGATCTGCATCTGCACCTCGAGCGGGCCGATGCTGTAGTCGGTCACGACGAGGTCGGGGGCCAGGTCGAGGATCGCCTCGGCGTTGAGCTCGTGGCCGTTGTGCGTGACGACCGGTCGGTCCGCGAGTTCCGGGATGCCGGTCGAGACGTCGCGGCCGACGAGACGGTCGCCGAGCCCGAGTGCGTGGACGGTCGAGGCGATCGTGCCGGCCACGTCGAGGGCGAGCACCCGCTCGGCCCTGGTGATCGTGAGCTGTTTGCCGCGGCTGTCGGTGTAGGTGACGGGCAGATTCGGCGTGGTGCCCGTCGCGACCGGGGCGACCGTGCCGTTCGCGACCGCTGTCGCCGGCCCGACGCAGCGGCGCTCACTCGTCCCGCTCGTCGTCCCCGTGGTCTCCGGGTCCCCCGCCCGCGCGCCGCCGTCCGACGCCCCGGCGGACTGGTCGACCTGCGCGCCGGTCAGCGCGGTCGAGGGGTGCTCGGTCGCGCCGCACGCGGCCAGTCCGAGGCACGTGACCGCGACCGAGGCCGCCACCGCGGCTCGTACCGGGGCGCCGACCTGCACGCGGGCAGGGCGCAGCGAAGCGGGGAGCATCCGAACCCTTCACACGACACCGGCCGAAGAGACAGGGGTGTCTCCGGGCCGTTCCGACAGTCGTGTCGAGGGGGCGTCCCCGACCAGGTAAGGAAAGCCTTACCTGAGCCGTCACCTAAGCCGAGCCTCAAAACGGTGTCAACTACGCATTGACCCGCGGAGGTTTCGGTACCGGACAGCCCGGGCACACCGTCAGGTTTCGTGCGAGGCGCAGACGCTGGGCGTATGACGCGATGTAGTTGATCGGTCACGCAGATCCTGGCCGGGCGACGTGACGGAGGCCACACCCCAACGGCGTAGTGGTCGTCCTGCCGCTGGGAAAGGCAATGCGGGGACCAAGATCATTTCCCCCTCTCCCGTCGTCGGGGGGGGCNNNNCCCCGCCCGCACCGACACGCCCGTCGGAGCGGCAGTGGCCGACCACGAGTGCGATCGGCCACCGTCTGGGTGGGGTGAGGCGGTCCGCGAGGACCAACGACTTTGGTTAGCCTCGCCTTAGTTGGTGGACTAAATCCGATCGGGCTTCACGTGTCAACCGGGACACGGGCGGGCGATTGCGGAAATTCAGGGCGCCCGGTAGTGGTCCGGCCAGTCCGCGTACCGGATCCGATCGATCCGGCGGACGGCCGGCGGGTCGCCCCACTCGTTGCGGCCGAGGCGGCTGAGCGGCGCGAGCAGGTGGAGGGCGGGGTGCCCGTCGACGAGCACCGAGTCGTCGACCGAGGCGTGGACCACGCGGCCGAACACGACGGTCGAGTCGCCCAGTCCGACGGTGGAGTGGAGCCGGCACTCGAGGGCGACCGGGGACTCCGCGACGCGGGGCGGCGTCACCTTCGTCGACGCCTCGCGCGTGAGCCCGACGGCGTCGAATTCGCTGACGTCAGAAGGGAAATCGGTCCCGGTCGCGTTGATCTGCTCGAAGAGTGATGCGGGTGCGAGGTTGATGACGAACTCGCGCGTGGCCTCCACGTTGCGCAGCGAGTCCTTCCGGCCCACCGAGGTGAACTGAAGGATCGGCGGCTGCACGCAGGAGACCGTGAAGAACGAGTGCGGGGCCAGGTTGTCGACGCCGTCCGCCGATCGGGTGGAGACCCAGGCGATGGGCCGGGGCACCACGACGGCCGTCAGGAACCGGTAGAAGGTGGGGTGCGGCGCCTCGGGATCCACGTCGATGCGCACGGCGATCATCGTAGGCGGGCGCGCGCGACAAAGATTCCGCGCCAGGTCACAGTTCAGGTCACGGGGGGATCACCCGGTTGCTCCCGCTTGACCCGGCGGGCGTGAAGTCAAAAACTCCGAACGGGGGGAGCCGGAGCCCGCCCCGGATGGGATTCTGATCGCATGTCGCAGCACGGACGGCGCCGAGCCGCCCCGCCACCGGTTGTCGTCGACGACGAACCGGTGCGGCGCGTCGGCCCGTTGACGGCCGAGACAGCCCTCGTGCTCTCGTTGGTCGCCGTGATCGCGGTCGGTTCGGTCTTCGTCCAGTGGGCTCTGCCGTCGAACCGTGAGGCCGAGACGGTGATCGGCGACCAGAAGGTCCGCATCACCACGGTCGGCAAGGGCGGCGTCGAGCCCGGCCCCATCTCGCCGCGCGTCATTCAGCAGCCCGTCGTGACGCCGATCCCGGCGGGCCTGCCGCCGGTGGCGACGCCGAAGCCGCTCAAGACGCCGAAGCCGGCCAAGACGCCCAAGCCCACGCCCACGCCGGACCCCTCCGACCCGGGAACCAACCCGAACCCCGGTGGTGGCGGCGGCGGTGGCGGTGGTCGCGGGAACGACTGCACCGTCCTCATCCTGTGCCGCCCGGGCCAGACCCCGAAGGCGACGCCGAAGCCGAACCCCGGCTCCACCACGGCGCCCGAGCCCGGGGGTGAGCAGCCGCAGCCCGAGCAGCCGCAGCCGAACCCGGAGCAGCCGGTCTCCTAGGTCGTGTCCTCCGTGTGCGTCAGAGCACGCCGCGGGGCCGGAACTGCAGGCTGATCCGCGGGCCGCACGGCTTGGCGGTCTTGAGCACCGCGTGGTCCCACGTGCGCTGGCACGACCCGCCCATGACGAGCAGGTCGCCGTGCCCGAGGTCGTACCGCAACGTCCGGCCGCCCGCCTTGGGGCGCAGCGAGAGCGTCCGCGCGGCGCCGACGGAGACGATCGCGACCATCGTGTCCTCGGTGCGGCTGCGCCCGATCGTGTCGCCGTGCCAGGCGACCGAGTCGCGGCCGTCCCGGTACAGACACATCCCGATCGTCGCGAACGGTTCGCCGAGCTCGGGCCCGTAGTGCGCGTTCAGTGCGGCGTGCGCCTCGGCGACGGCGGGGTCCGGGGCCGGCGCCCCCTCGCCGAGATGGCAGAGCAGGCGGGGGACGTCGACGACCCGCTCGTACATCGGCCGCCGCTCGGCCCGCCAGGCGACGCCGTCCCGCAGCCGTTCGAACAGCAGGTCCGCCCCGCCGATCCAGCCGCGCCGGACGTCGATCCACGCGCCCTCGGAGAGCGGCACCCGTTCGACCGTGTCGCCGAGCGGCCCGACCGTCACCTCCTCCGCGAGGTCGAGCAGCGATCCCTGGAGCATGGGTCGATACTACTCGAACTGGCGTTCGAGTCGAGGACTTTCCGACGCCACTCCGGCGGCGGACCACCGACACGACAAAGGCCCCCGACCCGGTCCAGGTCAGGGGCCCTTCCTCGTGTGCGCGAGGGGGGACTTGAACCCCCATGCCCTTGCGGGCACTAGCACCTCAAGCTAGCGCGTCTGCCAATTCCGCCACCCGCGCGCATGCGCTCCGGGGACCGGATCGCGGCCCCGGAAGCGCGCCAACCTTAGCACCGACGGGAGAGGTGCTGAGTGCGTCCCTCCCCCTTCGGGGGCAGGATGTGGTCATGAACGCAACCCCGGACCCGGGCGCCGACACCAGCGCGGCGCAGGCGGAGGTCGTCGGCCTCTGCCAGGACCTCATCCGCATCGAATCGGTGAACTTCGGCGACGGCTCCGGGCCTGGGGAACGGGCCGCTGCGGAGTACGTCGCGGAGAAGCTCTCCGAGGTCGGTCTCGACACCGAGATCCTCGAGTCGGCGCCGGGTCGGGCGAGTGTCGTCACCCGCATCGCGGGGGCGGACCCGTCGCGCGGGGCGCTGCTGATCCACGGCCACATCGACGTCGTCCCGGCGTTCCCGGACCAGTGGACGTTGCCGCCGTTCGCCGGCCAGATCGCCGACGGGTGCATCTGGGGCCGCGGCGCGGTGGACATGAAGGACACCGACGCGATGGTCCTCGCCGTGATCCGGCAGTGGATGCGGGAGGGCACCGTCCCGCCGCGCGACATCGTGCTCGCGTTCGTCGCGGACGAGGAGGCCGGCGGCACCTACGGTGCCCGCTACCTGGTCGACAACCACGCCGACAAGTTCGAGGGCTGCACCGAGGCGATCAGCGAGGTCGGAGGCTTCTCCCTGACCGTCGCCGGCAAACGTCTCTACGCGATCGAGACCGCGCAGAAGGGCATGGCGTGGATGCGCCTGACCGCGCACGGCCGCGCCGGCCACGGCTCGATGATCGCCGAGGACAACGCCGTCACGGCCCTCTGCGAGGCGGTCGCGCGCCTCGGGGCGCACCAGTTCCCGATCCGCATGACGAAGACCATGCAGGCCTTCCTCGACGAGATCGCGGACCTGTTCGGGATCACCCTCGACCCCGACGACATGGACGCCACGATCGCCCAACTCGGCTCGATGGCACGCATGATCGGCGCGACCCTGCGCAACACCGCGAACCCCACGATGCTGACGGCCGGCTACAAGACCAACGTCATCCCCGGCGAGGCGCACGCGGTCGTCGACGGCCGCTTCCTCCCCGGTTACGAGGAGGAGTTCCTGGAGCAGGTCCAGGAGGTCGTGGGGGAGAACATCGCGATCGAGATGCTCCACCACGACAAGGCGCTCGAGACGACCTTCGACGGCGCGCTCGTCGACGCGATGGTCGCGTCGCTGCTGGCCGAGGACCCTGAGGCCCGCGCGATCCCGTACACGCTCTCCGGCGGCACCGACGCGAAGTCGTTCTCCGACCTCGGGATGCGGTGCTTCGGCTTCGCCCCGCTCCGGCTCCCGGCCGACCTCGACTTCTCCGGCATGTTCCACGGCGTCGACGAGCGGGTCCCGATCGACGGGCTGCAGTTCGGCGTCCGCGTCCTGGACCGGTTCCTCCGCACCTGCTGACGTCAGGCCGTGCGGACCGCGCGGATGACGCGGCGGCGGAGACGGACGCGCCGGCTCCCGTCGGCGAACAGGCGAAGCCGGTCCAACTCCCAGTGTCCGTACTCGGCCTCGTCGGTGAGGATGCGCTGCGCGGCGGAGCGGGAGATGCCCCGGGGCAGGTACAGGGTGCGGAACTCGTACGTGGTCATACGCCTCCTCACTGGTGACCCATTGTGGCCGAGCGGACCCGGCTAGGTTGCGCACATGGCACAAACCGAATCCGGCGCCGACACCAGCGCCGACACCAGCGCCGACACCAGCGCCCTGTCCGCCCGCGCCGCCGCCGAACGGCTCCACGCCGCCGTGGACGCGCACCTCGCCGCCGTCGAGGCCCGGGAGTCCGAGCACGACCCGGCCGTGCAGCAGGCGTACCAGGAGTTGCGGGCCGCCGCGGCCGACTACGACGTCGCGCTCTACGCCGAGCACGACGAGGTCACCCCGTTCGACCTGCCCGACCTGGACGGCGACGACGACGGCGACGAGGTGTTCAGCCTCGAGCGGCTGAGCCTGGTCGCGCGCTGGGACTACAGCGTGGTCGACCCGGCCACGCTCACGGCGGTCGCGGAGCAGGCGGTCGGGGAGGCGGTGCCCGACGTCGCGGTCGGGCTGGCGGCGCTGGTCGCCGCGCTCGGCCACACCCAGATGGGCACGCCCGAGGTGGTGGTCCGGATGGGCCTGCAGCCGCACGGGTTCGCGACCTGGGTGGTGCCGGCCGACGACGCGGACCCGGGCGACGACGACCCGGACTGGATGGCCGACCCGTTCGCCGGTGCGGTCCCGGAACGGGCGCTGTGCCGCCTGGAGTCCCCGGTCGAGACGGACGACGAGGACGACGACGACGAGGACTGAGCTACTGCTCGACGCCCGCGCCGGCCGCCCGGCGCGGGTCGGAGACGTCGTCGAGGGCGGCCCGGATCTCGGCCGGGAGCGTCACGCCCTCGGCGTTGAGCGAGGCCTGGAGCTGGTTGCGGGTCCGGGCGCCGACGATCGCCGCGGTGACGCCGGCGTGGTCGCGGACCCAGGACAGCGCCACCTCCAGCGGGCTGCACCCGAGGCCGCTCGCCGCGGTGGCGACGGCGTCCACGACCGCGCGGGCGGTCGGGTTCAGGTAGCCCTCGACGAATCCGCCGAAGCGTGAGGACGCGGCGCGGGAGTCCACCGGGGTGCCCGTCCGGTACTTCCCGGTGAGGACGCCGCGGCCGAGGGGTGACCAGGCCAGGACGCCGACGCCGAGAGCGTGGGCGGCCGGGAGCACTTCGGACTCGACGTTCCGGTTCAGCAGCGAGTACTCGACCTGGTCGCTGACGATCTGCGCGCCGATCGCCGAGTTCTGCTGCAGGGTCGCGGCCTGGGCGAGCTGCCAGCCGCCGTAGTTCGAGACGCCGACGTAGCGGGCGCGTCCGGAGGCGACGGCCTGCTCCAGGGCCGACATCACCTCGGCGGCCGGGGTGGCGCTGGAGTAGACGTGCACCTGCCACAGGTCGACGTGGTCGGTGCCGAGCCGGGTCAGCGAGGCGTCCAGGCTGTCCAGGAGTGCCCGGCGGGACGTGTCGAGCAGGTTGTGCCCGTTCCGGTGTGAAATGCCCGCTTTGGTGGCGAGGACCACGTCCTCGCGGGGGACGGTGCCGCCGAGCAGCTCGCCCAGGATCGCCTCGGCCTTGCCGTCGCCGTAGACCGCGGCGGTGTCGACCAGCGTGCCGCCGGCGTCACAGAACGCGGCGAGGATCTGGGCGGCCTCGTCGGTGTCGGTGTCGACACCCCACGTCATGGTTCCGAGACCCAGCCGGGAGACGGCGAGTCCGCTGCGCCCCAGGTGGCGGTATTCCATGCCCGGTCCCATGCCCGGAAGGCTAACCGCCACAGGCGTTCAGCCCCCGAACGGCGCGCGGATAGTGTGCGGCGAGGCGACCGGTTCCACGCCGGTCAGGATGGGGACGATCGTGCGGCTCGGGCTGAATCTCGGCTACTGGGGGATGGGCAACGACGCCTCCAACATCGCGCTGGCGAAGGAGGCCGACGAGCTCGGCTTCTCCGTCGTCTGGGCCGCGGAGGCCTACGGGTCCGACGCCGCGACCGTGCTCGGCTACATCGCCGCGCTCACCACGAACATCGATCTGGGCTCCGCGGTGTTCCAGATCCCGGCCCGCCAGCCCACGATGACCGCGATGACGGCGGCCACGCTCGATTCCCTGTCCGGCGGGCGGATGCGGCTCGGCCTGGGCGTCTCCGGGCCCCAGGTGTCCGAGGGCTGGTACGGCGTCCCGTTCACCGCGCCGATCGGCCGCACACGCGAGTACATCGAGATCGTGAACCAGGCGCTGCGCCGGGAGGAGGTCGTCCACTCCGGCAAGCACTGGACGCTGCCGCTGCCGGACGGCCTGGGCAAGGCGCTGAACCTGATCATCCACCCGGTCCGGGACCGGATCCCGATCTACCTCGGCTCGCTGGGCCCGCAGAACCTGCGGCTCACCGGGGAGATCGCGGACGGCTGGCTCGGCCTGTTCTGCGACACCGCGACGCTGCCGGGGATCCTCGCCCAGATCGCCGAGGGCCGCGCCAAGGCCGGTCTGACGATGGAGGGCTTCGACGTCTCGCCCTCGATCCCGTTCGTGGTCGGTGACGACGTCGCCGCCTGCGCGGACGTGACGCGGCGCCAGACCGCGCTCTACGTCGGTGGCATGGGCGCGCGGGAGAAGAACTTCTACAACGACCTCGCCTGCCGGATGGGTTACGAGGCCGAGGCGACGCGTTGCCAGGAGCTGTACCTGGAGAAGCGCTACGCGGAGGCGGAGGCGGCGCTCCCGCTGGAGTTCCTCGAGCGCATCGCGCTGCTCGGCCCGGTCGACCGCATCGCCGACCGCATCCGGGAGTACGCCGACGCCGGCGTCACCACGATCAACCTGGCCCTGTACCACCAGGGGCCGCAGGGCGGCGCGGGTCTGCTGCGCGCGGCCATGGAGGCGCTGGAGAAGTCGGGCACCGCCAGCTGACGCAGCGTCATCCGTTCCGACTGGCTAGGTTGAGTGCGTGCCCACCGTTCTGCTCGTCCGCCACGGCCGCTCGACCGCGAACACCTCCGGCGTCCTCGCCGGGTGGACGCCGGGCGTCGGACTCGACGACCGCGGCCGCGAGCAGGCCGAGGCCCTCGCGCTGCGGCTCGGCGAGTTGCCGCTCGCCGCGATCGTCTCCAGCCCGCTGCAGCGCTGCCAGGAGACGGTCGCGCCGCTGGTCGCCAAGACCGGTCGCAAGCGCGTCACCGAGAAGCGCCTCGGCGAGTGCCGCTACGGCGACTGGACTGGCCGGAAACTCTCCGAGCTGGTCAAGGAGCCGATGTGGCGGGTCGTGCAGGCCCACCCGAGCGCGGCGGTGTTCCCCGGCCCCGACGGTGAGTCGATGGCGGCGATGGCGGCCCGCGGCGTCGCGGCGATCCGGCACTGGGACGCGAGGATCGCGGCCGAGCACGGCCCGAACTCGGTCTGGGTGGCCTGCTCGCACGGCGACGTGATCAAGGCCATCGTCGCCGACGCGATGGCGATGCACCTCGACAACTTCCAGCGCATCGTCGTCGACCCCGGGTCGGTCACGGCGATCAGCTACACCGAGACCCGGCCCTTCGTGCTCCGCGTCAACGACGTCGGCGGGGACGTGTCCGCGTACCAGCCCCCGAAGGTCAAGCGCCGCCGGCGCCGCAGCTCCGACGCCGTCGTCGGCGGCGGCGCGGGCGCCTGAGCCGCACCGGCTCCTGAGCTGCGAGATTCGCCCGAGACGTAAGGTCGGAACGTGCCACGCCAGGTCTACTTCTACGACCCGCCCGAGCGGTTCGTCGCCGGGACGGTCGGCGAACCGGGTTCGCGCACCTTCTTCCTCCAGGCCCGCGGCGGCGGCCGCATCACCAGCGTCGCCCTGGAGAAGCAGCAGGTCGCCCTCCTCGCGGAGCAGATCGACAAACTGCTCGACGAGGTGCTCCGCGTCAGTGGTGGGGACGTCCCCGTGCCGCCGCCGGTCGACGCCGTCGACGACCTCGACCCGCTCGACGGGCCGATCGAGGAGGACTTCCGCGTCGGCACCCTCGCGCTGGGCTGGGACCCGGCCGCCGAGCGGCTCGTCATCGTGGCCCAGGCGCCCGGCGAGGACGACCCCGAGGGCACCGGACCCGCGCTCGACGACGAGGAGGACAACCCGGAGGGCCCCGACGTCCTGCGCGTCCGCCTCACCGGCGAGATGGCCCGCGCGTTCGCCCGGCGCGCCCAGTCCGTGGTCTCGGCCGGCCGGCCGTCCTGCCCGTTCTGCGGCCTGCCGCTCGACCCGGCCGGTCACATCTGTCCGCGGGCCAACGGTTACCGACGTTGACCGAGCGCAGCGAGGTCACGAAGAAGGTGACAAGGGTCCCCGCGAGGACGAAGTCCGTGGCGGTGACTCGTTGAGCGAGTCCGCCGACGAGATCCCGACCTTCGATCCGCCGGACCTGGACGAGGCCGGACTGCTCGACCTGCTGACCCGCGGTGAGCTCGAGGTGATCGGCCGGCTCGTCGACGCCTCGAACGCCACGCTGTACTGCGCCGTGACCCTCGACGGGGTGACGACGGCGTGCGTGCACAAGCCGATCGCGGGGGAGCGGCCGCTCTGGGACTTCCCGGACGGCACCCTGGCCGCGCGCGAGGTCAGCGCCTACGAGGTCTCGGCGGCGACCGGCTGGAACATCGTCCCGCCGACCGTGCTGCGCGACGGGCCCTGGGGGCCGGGGATGGCGCAGCTGTGGATCGAGGTCGACGACACCGTCGATCTCGGGCAGCTCGTGCGCTCCGACGACGACCGGCTGCGCCGCATCGCCGTCCTCGACGCCGTGATCAACAACGCCGACCGCAAGGGCGGGCACTTGCTCCCCACCGTCGCCGGTGACGTCTACGGCATCGACCACGGCGTGTGCTTCGCCGTGGAGAACAAGCTCCGCACGCTCCTGTGGGGCTGGGCGGGCCTGCCGCTGCCGGACGAGGCGGTCGAGGTGCTGGAGGCGCTGGACGCCGACTGGGACAAAGGGCTGGGTCCGCGGATCGCCGAGC
Source organism: Sporichthya brevicatena (assembly GCF_039525035.1). Lineage (NCBI taxonomy): Bacteria > Bacillati > Actinomycetota > Actinomycetes > Sporichthyales > Sporichthyaceae > Sporichthya > Sporichthya brevicatena. The sequence goes on along the minus strand of NZ_BAAAHE010000021.1, from coordinate 47,998 downwards.
TGCTCACCCCGCGGGAATCGACCGCCACCCGTCGGCGGTTGACCCGGTTGTTGCGCACGGGGGTCCACCCCGAGCCGCGCGAGGACGGCTGGCCCGCCGTCCCCTGGCCCCCGTTCTAGAAATTAGGGTGACACCCATGCACGCCTGGCCCTCCCCGGAGATTCCCCGGCTGCCCGGCCAGGGACTGCCGGTGCAGGTCCGGAACACGTCCTCGGGCACGCTGGTCCCCGCCGTGACCGGGGCCGCCTTCCGGATGTACGTCTGCGGGATCACCCCGTACGACGCGACGCACCTCGGCCACGCGAACACCTATGTCACCTTCGACCTGCTGAACCGCGCCGTGCGCGACAGCGGGGTGCCGGTGCACTACGTCCAGAACGTCACCGACGTCGACGACCCGCTCCTCGAGCGCGCGGACGCCACCGGCGACGACTGGCGCGAGCTGGCCGCGCGGGAGACCGAGCTGTTCCGCGAGGACATGATCGCGCTGCGCGTCCTGGCGCCGGAGCACTACGTCGGGGCCGTCGAGGCGATCCCGGTGATCAACGACTTCCTCGTCGGGCTCCGCGATCGCGGCGCGCTCTACGAGGTCGAGCCGGACACGTACTTCTCGGTGCACCTCGACCCGGCCTTCGGGGCGGTGGCGAACCTCTCGCAGGCCGAGATGCTGGAGCTCTTCGCCGAGCGTGGGGGCGACCCCGACCGTGCCGGCAAGAAGGACCCGCTGGACGCCCTGGTGTGGCGCGGCGAGCGCCCGGGGGAGCCCGCGTGGGACTCCCCGGCGGGCGCCGGGCGCCCCGGCTGGCACATCGAGTGCACCGCGATCGCCCGGAACCTGCTCGGCGACGTCGTCGACGTCATGGGCGGTGGCCGCGACCTGGCGTTCCCGCACCACGAGATGGGTGCCTCGCACGCCCACGTCCTGGCCGGAGAGCCCGGATTCGTCCGCTCCTTCGTGCACGCCGGCCTGGTCGGCTACGAGGGCGAGAAGATGTCGAAGTCCCGGGGGAACCTCGTCTTCGTCTCCAAGCTGCGTGCGGCGGGTGTCGAGCCCGCGGCGATCCGGCTCGCGCTCCTCAGCCGGCACTACGCCGCCGACTGGGAGTACACGGACGAGGTGCTGATGCAGGCTCAGGAGCGGCTCGCGCGCTGGCGCGCCGCCGTCTCCCGGCCCGACGGCCCGGACGCGGCCGAGACGCTCACCGCCGTCCGGACGGCGCTCGCGCACGATCTGGACGCCCCCGCCGCGCTGGCCGCGATCGACGCCTGGGCCGCCCGGCAGGAGGCCGAGGGCGGGGCCGACCTCGGGGCGCCGGGCGTGATCTCGCGCCTCTCGGACGCCCTGCTCGGCGTCGCGCTCTGACCGTCCGGACGCCGGGGCGCTGACCCGGACCAAGATCGCCGAGGTGGCCCTGGCCGGGGCGTTTTGTTGATTTGTCCGATTCGCCTCTCATCCTTAAGGGCCATTTAGCTCGGGACCTGAGTCCTTCCGTGGGCTCGGCACGTCAACTCAGGTACACACGGTTCGTGTACGTCGTTTTGATGGAGGCACCGCCATGGCAGTCCGTTCCACCACCGCTCGCCGACTGGCGACCGTGATCGTGGCGACGGCGGCCGTCTCGGCAGTGGGCACCGGCGCCGCCTCCGCCGCGACGAGCCCGGCGCCGGCGACCAGCTCGCCGAGCAGCACGACCCAGAGCACGGTCCCGCCGCTGTCGCTGCCGCAGGTGGGCGTCCTGCTCCACAACCTGCTCGGCACCGTCGACGGCCTGCTCGGTGACTCGCTCGGCATCCGGACGCCGGAGGAGATCGCCGCGAACGCGGACAAGCCGCTGCTGGGGAAGACCGTCGACAACCTGACCAAGACCACCAAGGAGCTGCCGCTGCTCGGCGGCGCCGTGGGTGGCCTGACCGACGGCCTCGGCCTGTCGGAGCCCGCCAAGGTCGACTCCAAGCCGCAGCCGGCCCCGCAGACGGTCGTGCCGCCGAAGAAGCCGGTCAAGAAGCCGACCAAGACCGACCGCGTCGACTCGATCGCGGACCCGGGCTCGACCTGGACCGCGCCGATGGAGCAGACCCCGGTCGCCCCCGCGCCCGTCGTCCGTGAGCCGGAGAAGAAGCCCGGCGGCCTGCCCGGGCTGGTCAACGACATCCGCAACATCTTCCCGTCGAACGCGGCCGAGGCCGCTGCGGCCGGTGCGGGCGCCGCCACCATCGCCCTGATCGTGCTCGGGGGCATCGCCGTCACCGGCGCCGCCGGCGCGGCGAGCACCGCGGGTCGCCGCGGTCTGATCAACGGATCGGTCGGGGGGTCGCTGTGATCAAGCGCGCCGAACGCGGTGGGGTGCTCGTGAAGCGCACCGACGTCGACGACACCGGCGAGCACGACCTGTTCGCCGAGCACACCGGTGAGGAGTTCGCCGCAGCCGCGGCGGCCGTCGCCGAGGAGGAGCCCGGCGGGCGCTCGTGGACCCGCATGTCCAAGCTCCACCTGGCGCTCGCGGCCCTGTCCGCGACGCCGGTGCTGTTCATCGGCGGTCTCGGCGGCTGGCCCTGGGACTCCGAGCCGGCCGTCGCCCAGAACACGGTCGTCGCGGGCCAGGAGCACTACCCGGCGACGCTGACCTTCGCGCGCCTCGGGATCAACACCGAGCTCGACCCGCTGACCATGGACCCGGTCACTCAGGTGCTCCAGGTCCCGGACCTCGGTCGCGCCGGCTGGATCGAGAGCGGCCCGGAGCCGGGCCAGCCCGGTCGCGCCGTCGTCCTCGGCCGCCGCAGCCAGGCCGGTGCCGACGTCTTCGCCAAGCTCGTCGACGCCAAGGCCGGTGACCGCTTCACGGTCACGACTCAGGCGGGCCAGGAGCTGACCTTCGTCGTCCGCTCGGTCGAGCAGTTCAAAGCCGGCCAGGTTCCGGAGAAGCGCATCTACGGCAACGGCAAGGCCGCCCAGTTGCGCCTGATCACCTCGACCGGCGCCTACGACCAGTCCAAGGGTGGCTTCCCCCGCAACGTCGTCGTCTTCGCGGACCTCGCCAAGTAGCCGCCCGCCCTGTCCAGAAAGGGTGACACCCTTTCTTGACAGGTGACGCGGCGTCAGCTCGGGCCGAGCGGGCCGCGGCCCTCGTCCCGGCGGCGGAGGTAGCGCTCGAACTCCTTGGCGATCGCCTCACCGGAGGCCTCGGGGAGCTCGGTGGTGTCCTTCGCCTCCTCCAGGGACCGCACGTAGTCGGCGACCTCCTGGTCCTCGGCGGCGAGCTCGTCGACGCCGTCCTGCCAGGCGCGGGCCTCGTCGGGCAGGTCGCCGAGCGGGATCGTGACGTCGAGGACGTCCTCGATCTTGCCGAGCAGCGCGAGCGTCGCCTTCGGGCACGGCGGCTGGGCGACGTAGTAGGGGACCGCGGCCCAGTAGGACGCGGCCGGCAGACCGACCTGGGTGCAGGCGTCCTGGAAGACGCCGACGATCCCGGTCGGGCCGGAGTAGCTGGACGGCTCCAGGCCGAGCTTGGCGCGCAGCGCCGGGTCGATCGACGTCCCCCGGACCGGGACGGGCCGGGTGTGCGGGGCGTCGCCGAGCAGGGCCGCCAGGGTGATCACCGTCTGGACGCCGAGCGTCCGGCAGGCCTCGATGAGCTCCTCGCAGAACCCGCGCCAGCGCATGTTCGGCTCGACGCCGCGCATCAGGACGACGTCGCGGCCGTTGTCGAGGCGCGCCGCGTAGAAGCGCGTCGTCGGCCAGGTGACGCGGGACACACCGGGCTCCACGTCGACCGAGATCGTCGGGCGGTTCACCTGGAAGTCGTAGTACTCGTCCGGGTCCAGTTCGCCGATGAGACGGGCGTCCCACGCCGTCGTGAGGTGCGCCAACGCCCCCGAGGCGGACTCCGCGGCGTCGTTCCAGCCCTCGAAGGACGCGAGCAGCACCGGGTCCACGAGCGCGTCCGCGCCCTCGAACGTGATCACGGTGCCGTCCTTCCCGAGTCGGTCCACCAGGTGCCTGCGGACATATCCGTCGAACCTATCGGACGGCGAGGACTACCATGTGGCCTCCATGAGCCCGTCCCCACAGGAGTTGCGTCGCGCCCTCGCCGAGCGCGTCGTCGTTGCCGACGGCGCCATGGGGACGATGCTCCAGGCGCACGACCTCTCGCTGGAGGACTTCCAGGGGTACGAGGGCTGCAACGAGATCCTCAACGTCACCCGCCCCGAGGTCGTCCGCGCCGTCCACGACGCGTACTTCGAGGTCGGCTGCGACGCGGTCGAGACCAACACGTTCGGCGCCAACTACGCCAACCTCGGTGAGTACGAGATTCCGGAACGGATCTACGAGCTCGCGGAGGCCGGCGCGCGCATCGCGCGCGAGTCCGCCGACCACTGGACGGCCGAGACCGGCCAGCAGCGCTGGGTGCTGGGCTCGATGGGTCCCGGCACGAAGCTGCCGACGCTGGGCCACGCGCCGTACGCGCTGCTCCGCGACGCCTACCAGCAGCAGACCGAGGGCATGCTCGCCGGCGGGATCGACGCCGTCCTGGTCGAGACCAGCCAGGACCTGCTGCAGACCAAGGCCTCGATCGTCGGCGCACGGCGGGCGATCGCGGCCACCGGGATCGACGTCCCCGTCTTCGCGCAGGTCACCGTCGAGACCACCGGCACGATGCTGCTCGGCTCGGAGATCGGTGCGGCCCTGACGGCGCTGGAGCCGCTGGGCATCGAGCTGATCGGTCTGAACTGCGCCACCGGCCCGGCCGAGATGAGCGAGCACCTCCGCTACCTCGCGAAGCACGCGACCATCGGTGTCAGCTGCATGCCGAACGCGGGCCTGCCGGTGCTCGGCCCGAACGGCGCGCACTACCCGCTCAACCCCGACGAGCTCGCGGCCGCCCAGGCGACCTTCATCCGCGACTACGGCCTCTCGCTGGTCGGTGGGTGCTGCGGTACGACGCCCGAGCACCTGCGCGCGCTGGTCGAGCGCGTCCGCGCGACGGAGAAGGGCACGCGGCGCCCGCGTCCCGAGCCCGGCGTCGCCTCGCTGTACACGGCGGTGCCGTTCAAGCAGGACGCCTCGTACCTCGCCATCGGCGAGCGCACCAACGCCAACGGCTCGAAGGCGTTCCGCGAGGCGATGCTCGAGGCCCGGTGGGACGACTGCATCGACATCGCCCGGGCGCAGATCCGCGACGGGGCCCACCTGCTCGACCTCTGTGTCGACTACGTCGGCCGCGACGGCGTCGCCGACATGAAGGAGCTCGCGGGCCGACTCGCGACCGCCTCGACGTTGCCGATCATGCTCGACTCCACCGAGCCCGGGGTCCTGCAGGCCGGTCTGGAGTGCCTCGGCGGCCGCGTCATCGTCAACTCCGTCAACTTCGAGGACGGCGACGGCCCGGAGTCCCGGTTCGCGCGGATCATGCCGCTGGTGCAGGAGCACGGCGCCGGCGTCGTCGTCATGTGCATCGACGAGCAGGGCCAGGCGCGCACCGCGGAGCGCAAGGTCGAGATCGCCTCGCGCACGATCGACGAGCTCGTCGCCAAATGGGGCGTGCGGGTCGAGGACATCTTCGTCGACACCCTGACCTTCACCATCGGTGCCGGTCTGGAGGAGTCCCGCAAGGACGGCCTCGAGACCATCGAGGGCATCCGGCTGCTCAAGCAGCGGTACCCGACCGTGCAGACGACGCTGGGTCTGTCGAACATCTCCTTCGGCCTGAACCCGGCCGCGCGCATCGTGCTGAACTCGGTGTTCCTCAACGAGTGCGTGAAGGCGGGTCTGGACTCCGCGATCGCCCACGCCTCGAAGATCCTGCCGATGGCGCGCATCCCCGAGGAGCAGCGCAACACCGCGCTCGACCTGATCTACGACCGTCGCCGGCCCGCGACGGCGGACAGCCCGGCCTACGACCCGCTGCAGAAGTTCCTCGAGCTGTTCGAGGGCGTCGACACCAAGTCGATGGCCGCGGAGAAGGAGAACGAGCTGCTCTCGCTGCCGCTGTTCGCGCGGCTGGAGCGCCGGATCGTCGACGGGGCCCGGAAGGGCTTGGAGGACGACCTCGATCTCGCGCTGCAGGAGCGTCCGGCGCTGGAGATCATCAACGAGACGCTGCTGGCCGGCATGAAGACCGTCGGCGAGCTGTTCGGCTCGGGCCAGATGCAGCTGCCGTTCGTGCTCCAGTCGGCTGAGGTCATGAAGACCGCGGTCGCGTACCTCGAGCCGCACATGGAGAAGGCCGAGGGCGTCGACGAGGGCAAGGGCACGATCGTGCTCGCCACGGTCAAGGGCGACGTCCACGACATCGGCAAGAACCTCGTCGACATCATCCTGAGCAACAACGGCTACAAGGTCGTGAACATCGGCATCAAGCAGCCGATCGCGGCGATCGTCGAGGCCGCCGAGTCGAACCGCGCCGACGTCGTCGGGATGTCCGGTCTGCTCGTGAAGTCGACGGTCATCATGAAGGAGAACCTCGAAGAGCTGATGAGCCGTCAGCTCGCCGAGAAGTGGCCGGTCCTGCTCGGTGGCGCGGCGCTGACCCGCGCGTTCGTCGAGGAGGACCTCGCCGACCAGTTCACCGGTCAGGTCCGCTACGCCCGCGACGCCTTCGAGGGTCTGCGCCTGATGGACGCCTTCATGGCCGTCAAGCGCGGCGTCCCGGGCGCCGAGCTGCCGCCGCTGAAGAAGCGCCGCGTCACCGGCGGGGGAGCGAAGCTCGAGCTGACCCCGCTCGACCAGATGCCGGCGCGCTCCGACGTCGCGGTCGACAACAAGGTCCCGGTTCCGCCGTTCTGGGGGACGCGCATCGTCAAGGGTGTCCCGCTCGCGGACTACTCGTCCTACATCGACGAGCGCGCCCTGTTCCTCGGGCAGTGGGGGCTGAAGTCCACCCGCGGCGGCGAGGGCCCGGACTACTCGGAACTGATCGAGACCGAGGGCCGCCCGCGCCTGCGCATGTGGCTCGACCGGATCCTCGCGGAGAAGATGCTCGAGGCAGCCGTCGTCTACGGCTACTTCCCCTGCTACTCCGAGGGTGACGACCTCGTCGTGCTCCACCACGAGGGCCCGCAGGAGGGTCAGGAGCGCCTGCGCTTCACCTTCCCGCGCCAGCGCCGCGACCGCCACCTGTGCCTGTCGGACTTCTTCCGGCCGAAGGAGTCGGGCGAGATCGACGTCATCGCCTTCCAGCTGGTGACGATGGGCAACCGGATCTCCGAGGCCGCGAACGAGCTGTTCGCCGCGAACTCCTACCGCGACTACGTCGAGCTCCACGGCCTCTCGGTCCAGCTGACCGAGGCCTTCGCCGAGATGTGGCACGCCCGCGTGCGCGAGGAGCTCGGCTTCGGCGACGAGGACGGCGACCTCGACGCCATGCTCCGCCAGGGCTACCGGGGCTCCCGCTACTCCTTCGGCTATCCCGCCTGCCCCGACCTCGAGGACCGCGCCAAGATGGTCGAGCTCCTCGAACCCGGCCGCGTCGGCGTCGTCCTCTCCGAGGAGCTCCAGCTCCACCCCGAGCAGTCCACCGACGCCCTCGTCGTCCACCACCCCGAGGCGAAATACTTCAACACCTGACGTCCGAAGATGTGGCTGCTGTTGCAGCCACTTCTTCGGACGTAGTGAAGGAAACACGCTTCCGCGGAAGCGTCGGGCGTCGTGACCCGGGCCGAACGGCCGGTCCACGTCACGCCGACGAGGTTTGATCGCGAGATCAGGGCAATTGGAACGCGGCCTTCCGACCGCACGGGAAGCCCGTACCTCAGTCGGTCGCGCAACTACTGCGACGGCGCATCGCTCTTCGTCATCGGTTGCAACGTGCATGGCGGCGGCATCGAATATTCCGACCCGGAGGAAGCCGAGCGTGCCGTAGTTGCTCACTGGCACCGATACCGCTAGCGAACGAGCGAGATCTCCTCTGCGCGTCATCGGGAGCCCGCCGGCTAAGGCCTGGGGCGTTCGCCTGTCGCTCGTGGAGATGACATCTCCAACGGGCTTAGCGTGGTCGAGTGAGCGACGGGGCGATGGAGCGGTACCTCGGGGCGTACGCGCTGTGCGTGCGGGACGGCGCGGTGCTGCTCGCGCGGCAGGCGCCGGACGCGGTCGACGGTGGGCGGTGGACGCTGCCCGGCGGCGGGGTGCTGCCGGGGGAGCACCCGGACGACGCCGTCCTTCGTGAGCTGCGGGAGGAAACCGGGCTCGCAGGCACGCGCGGAGGTGTGGTCGCGGTGTTCTCCCACGTCTTCGAGTGGACGCCTGAGCGGCCCTGGCCTCCGGTGCACTTCGTCGGGCTCGTCTACGACGTCACGACCGGGGCCGGCGAGCTCGTCCACGAAGTGGACAACACCACCGACTGCTGCGCCTGGGCGCCCCTGAGTGAGGTGCGCACCTGGCCCCTCGTCGCTCTCGCCGAGTTCGCGGTCGAGCAGTTGACGGACCCGCAACGTCAGCGGGATCGCGCGCAATAGCGCTCGATGTCGCTGACGTCGTGAGGGGTTCAGCGGTGGAGCGGGTCGACCCAGGGGACGGTCGCGGGGTTGTCGACGCCGTCGATGTCGAGGTTGACGACGATCGCCTCCTGGCCGGAGCGGGCGAGGACGCAGTGGAGCTCGGCGTCGGGGGAGGCGTTGATCTCCTGGTGGGGGACGAACGGCGGGACCCAGATGAAGTCCCCGGGGCCGGCCTCGGCGGTGAACTCCAGACGCTCGCCCCAGCGCATCCGGGCCAGGCCGGACACGACGTAGATGACGCTCTCGAGCTCGCCGTGGTGGTGGGCGCCGGTCTGCGCGCCGGGGAAGATCCGCACGGTGCCGGCCCAGAGGCCCTGAGCGCCGACGCGGGGCCCGTTCACCGCGGCCGCGCGGTGCATCCCCGGGGTCTGGGGCGTGTTCGAGTCCAGCGATTCCGCCGGGATCACCGCGACGCCGTCGGTCCGCCAGCGCTGGTCCATTCGGGGCTCCCTCGTCATACCTCGTTCGCAGCAACACCGGGACAGCGCGCCGACACGAACCCCAAAGTTGGCAAAAGACGCCGAAACTGCGCAATCCATGCGGTGCACTGATCGCAAATCCTGACTCCGACCCTCCCACCTGCCGATTCGAGGAGACACCCCATGAACGGCAAGACCCTGCTCATCTCCGGCGTGCTCACCCTCGGCCTGCTGGCCCCGGCGGCCCCGGCGGTGGCCGCGCCCGCCGACGGCGGGCCCGGCCTCGGTGGCCTGATCGGCAACCTCTTCGACCGTGACGACCACAAGAAGCACAAGAAGCACCAGAAGGACCGCAAGAAGAAGAGCGACCGCCGCAACGTCAGCTACTTCCGCATCGACGGCGAGATCCGCTCGGTCGACCGGGCCGACCGCAAGATCGTCGTCGACCTCGGCAAGCGGAACCGCACGGTCCACGTCGCCAAGGACGCGAAGATCTGGCGCGACGGCGACCGGGTGAACCTCCGCGACCTGCGCCGGGGCGACGACGTGAAGGTCAGCGGCGAGAAGCGCAACGGCCGCTACGTCGCCAAGCGCATCGTCGCCGACTGACGGCTGCGGCAGCGAGCTGCCAGCCGCCGCACAGACACCGCGGGTTTGCGCGGGCGGTGAGGCGGACAGGTTTTCCGAGAACCTCTCCGCACTCGCCCGCAGGAGCTGAGAACGACGGCTGCCCGCTCGTCCGCACGCCGCCCGCGCCCGCCGCGGGCGGCGTCGGCGGCGCTGGGACTGGTTCTCGTGGGCTTGGCGGCCCTCACCGGTTGCGGTGAGGGCCTGAACGCGGTCGACAAGGGCCCGACCCCGTTCGTCGCCGCAATCAGCGGCGAGCCGGACCAGCTCGACCCGCACAAGACGACCGCGTACGCCAGCTTCCAGGTGCTGGAGAACGTCTACGACACCCTGGTCGTCCCCAAGCCCGACGGCTCCGGGTACGACCCGCAGCTCGCCGAGTCCTGGACCACCGCCGACGACGGCCGCTCCTGGACGTTCCAGCTCCGCCGCGGCGTGAAGTTCGCGAGCGGCGAGGAGTTCGACGCCGGGGACGTCGTCTATTCGCTCAAGCGGATCATCGACGAGAAGCTCTCCAACGCGTTCCGGCTGGAGCCGATCACCGACGTCGTCGCCGTCGACTCCCACACCGTCCGCATCGACCTCGCCCAGCCCACGCCCTATCTGCTCGCCGAGCTCGGCGGCTTCAAGGGCACCGCGATCCTTCCCGAGGGCGCGGCCGACCGGCTCAACCTCGCCCGTGAGACCGACGGCACCGGGCCGTTCCGCGTCGCCCGCGACACCGCCGCCGGCATCACGCTGCTGCCGAACGAGAACTACTGGGGCGACGGCCCGCACGTCTCGTCGCTGGAGTTCCGGTTCGTCAGCGAGCCGACGACCGCGCTGGTCGCCCTGCAGACCGGTGAGATCGACTGGACCGACAACCTCCCGCCCTCCCAGCTCAAGAAGCTCGCCGACGACGATCACGTGACGCTCGGTCAGGTACCGAGCGTCGACTACTGGTACCTGGCCACGAACTTCGAACGGAAGCCGTTCGACGACGAGCGCGTCCGGGAGGCGATCAACTACGGCCTCGACCGGGAGGCGATCGCCGAAGCCGCCCAGCCGAACGCCGCGAAACCGATCCAGACCGCCATCCCCGAGGGTCTGTACGGCCACACCGACTACGCCCCGATCACGCGCGACGTCGCGAAGGCGCGCTCCCTGCTCGCCGACGCCGGGCACCCGCGGGTCTCGCTGGGGCTGATGGTGACCAGCGAGTACCCCGAGACCGTCCAGGTCGCGCAGGTGATCGCGTCGAACCTGCACGAGGTCGGCATCGACGTCCGGGTCGAGGTGGAGGAGTTCGCCACCTGGCTGGACCGCGAGTCGAAGGGGGACTTCGACAGCTTCCTGCTCGGCTGGATCGGCAACGCCGACCCGTTCGACTTCTACCAGTCCCAGCACTCGTGCGACGGCGCGAACAACTACCAGAAGTACTGCGACCCCGAGACCGACGAGCTGCTCAAGCGCGCCGCCACCGAACCGGACCCCGCTGCGCGCGAGGACCTGTACGACCAGGTCGCACGGCGGATCGTCGACGCCGAGAGCTACCTCTACCTCTACAACCCGCAGGTCGTGCAGGGCTGGTCGCCGGAGGTGACGGGGTACGAGATCCGCCCCGACCGCGCGGTGAACTTCGAGAACGTGAGGTTCGGATGAACTACCTCACGCGCCGGGTCCTGGCGACCGTCGGCGTCCTGTGGGGCGTCAGCATCGCGGTGTTCGCGCTCATCCACCTGGTGCCGGGCGACCCCGTCCGGCTCGCGCTCGGGACGCGCTTCGACCAGGGCACGTACGACGCGCTGCGCGCGGAGTCCGGTCTGGACCGGCCGCTGGTCTCGCAGTACTTCCACTGGCTCGGCAACGCGGTGACGGGCGACCTCGGCGTCAGCTTCCGCAGCGAGGACCCGGTCGCCGACGTCATCGCCGAGCGCCTGCCGGCGACGGTGTCGCTGGCCGTCGCCGCGATCGTCGTCGCCCTGCTGATCTCCGTGCCCCTCGGCCTCGCCTCCGCCCTGCGCCCGCGTTCGATCCTCGACCGCGCCGCGACGCTGGTCAGCCAGTTCGGCATCTCGGTGCCGGACTTCTGGCTCGGCATCCTCGCGATCCTGATCCTGGCCGGTTCGCTGGGCTGGTTCCCGGCCGGCGGGTACGTCCCGCTGACCGAGGACCCGTTGCGCTGGCTGCGCCACCTCGTCCTGCCCGCCCTCACGGTGGGCGTGGTCTCCGGCGCGGTTCTGACCCGGTTCGTCCGCGCGGCTGCGCTCGAGGTGCTCAGCGAGGACCACGTCCGGACCGCCCGTGCGAAGGGCCTGTCCGAGGCAGTGGTGATCCGCCGTCACGTCCTGCGCAACACCGCGGTGCCGGTGCTCACCGTCATCGGCATCCAGCTCGCCTACCTGCTCTCTGGCGTGGTGGTCGTCGAGATCGTGTTCTCCTGGAACGGCCTCGGCCAGCTCGCGCTGCAGTCGGTGCAGGCGCGGGACTACCCGGTGCTGCAGGGCGCGGTGCTGCTGTTCGCCGCGGTGTTCCTGGTCGTCAACCTCGTCGTGGACCTGCTCTACGCGTGGCTCGACCCGAGGATCAGCCTCACATGACGCGCGGCATGCTGCGGGCCGTCGTGGGGAACCCCCTCGGCGCGTTCGGCGCGCTCGTCCTGCTGGCCTTCGTGGTCGTCGGGGTGTTCGGCGACGCCCTCGCGCCCTACGGCGCCAACGACGTCGACGTCGTCGAGGGCCGCCTTGCCGCCCCGGACGGCGACCACGTCTTCGGTACCGACCAACTCGGGCGCGACATCCTCTCCCGGGTCCTCGTCGGCGCCTCGGCGTCGCTGAAGGTCGCGCTGCTCGCCGTGACCATCGCCGCCGTCGCCGGCGTGTTGGTGGGCCTGCTCGCCGGCTACTACCGGGGCTGGCTGGACGCGATCCTCATGCGCTCGATGGACGTCCTGTTCGCCTTCCCTGCGATCCTGCTCGCGATCGCGATCCTCGCGGTCCGTGGCCCCGGCCCGACGAACGCGACGATCGCGATCGGCATCGTCTACATCCCGATCTTCGCCCGTATCGCCCGGGCCGGGACGCTCTCGGTCCGCGAGACCGTGTACGTGCGCGCTGCCCGCTCGGTGGGCGCCTCCGACGCCCGGATCCTGACCCGTCACGTCCTGCCGAACATCTCCGGCCCGGTCATCGTGCAGGTCTCGATCAGCCTCGCGTTCGCCCTGCTCGCCGAGGCGGCGCTGTCCTTCATCGGCCTCGGGACGCAGCCGCCCGACCCGTCCTGGGGCGGCATGCTCGCCGAGGGCCGGGACTACATGGAGGACTCCTGGTGGGTCGCGGCCTTCCCGGGCCTGGCAATCTTCGGAGTCGTGCTCGCCTGCAACCTCGTCGGCGACGCGCTGCGCGACGCCCTCGACCCACGTGAGCGCGGGGCCATGGAAGCGGCGAACCGGGGAGGTGCCGAGTGACGGTCACCGCTCCGCCCGTCCTGGCCGTGCAGGACCTCGCAGTCACGTTCGACACCGCCCGCGGACCCGCGCGCGCCGTCGACGGCGTCAGCTTCGACGTCCGGCCGGGGGAGACGCTCGCGATCGTGGGCGAGTCCGGATCGGGCAAGAGCGTCACCTCCCTCGCCGTGCTCGGCCTGCTGCCGGAGCGGGGGACGACGGTCACCGGCGCCGTCCGCTTCGGCGACACCGATCTCCTGACGGACTCTCAGAAGCAGCTGCGCGCGGTTCGCGGCCGCGGCGTCGCGATGGTCTTCCAGGATCCGATGACCTCGCTCAACCCGATGCTCACCGTCGGCCGGCAGCTCACCGAGGGCATGGAGGTCCACCTGAACCTCACCGGCCGCGCGGCCGAGGACCGCGCCGTCGAACTGCTCGAAGCCGTCGGCATCCCGGACGCCCGCAGCCGGCTCCGGTCGCACCCGCACGAGCTGTCCGGTGGCCTGCGGCAGCGGGTGATGATCGCAATCGCCCTGGCCTGCGACCCGTCCGTCCTGATCGCGGACGAGGCGACGACCGCGCTCGACGTCACCGTCCAGGCACAGATCCTCGACCTCGTCGCCCGGCTCCAGGAACGCCTCGGCACCGCGGTGATCTGGATCAGCCACGACCTCGGCGTCGTCGCCGGCATCGCCGACCGGGTCGCGGTCATGTACGCCGGGCGGGTGGTCGAGGAGGCGAGCGTCGATGACCTGTTCTCCGACCCCCGTCACCCGTACACCCGCGCGCTGCTCGCCGCCCGCCCGGTCCTCGGGCAGCCGCGCGACCGGCTGACGGCGATCCCCGGCCGCCCGCCCGACCCGGTCGACCGCCCGCCGGGGTGCGCGTTCCGCCCCCGCTGTCCGATCGCGGCGGACCCGCGCTGCGAGACCGAGGTCCCGCCGCTGCGCGAGGTCGCGCCGGACCACCGCGCGGCGGTCTTCTACGACCTGCGGGAGGCGACGCCCGATGCCTGAGCCCCCGACGACGTCCGCCCTCCTCGAGGTCGAGGACCTCGCGGTCCACTTCAAGATCCGCGGCCGCCGCGGCGAGGTGCGTAAGGCGGTCGACGGCGTCAGCCTGCGCGTCGAGCGCGGGACGACGCTGGGGCTGGTGGGGGAGTCCGGCTCCGGGAAGTCGACGTTGGCAATGGCCGCGCTGCGCCTGATCGAGCCCACGAGCGGACGGGTGCGCTTCGACGGCATCGACGTCACCGCCGCGTCCCGGCGCGACCTGCGGGCCCTGCGCCGCCGGACGGCGGTCGTGTTCCAGGACCCGTACGCCTCCCTCGACCCCCGGTTCACGATCGGGGCGAGCATCGCCGAGCCGCTCGCCGTCCACGGCCTGCGCAAGGGCAAGGAGCGCACCGACCGGGTCGCCGAGCTCCTCGAGCGCGTCGGCCTCGACCCGAACGGGGCGAACCGGCGCCCCTACGAGCTCTCGGGCGGGCAACGCCAACGGGTCGGCATCGCCCGCGCGCTCGCCGCCGAGCCGGACCTGATCGTCTTCGACGAGCCGGTCGCCGCGCTCGACGTCTCCGTCCAGGCCCAGGTGCTCAACCTGCTCACCGGCCTCACCACCGACCTCGGCCTGACGAGCCTGTTCATCTCCCACGACCTCGCGGTCGTCGAGCACGTCAGCGACCGGATCGCGGTGATGTCCGCCGGGCAGATCGTCGAGGAGGGCACCGCCGCCGAGATCACGGCGAACCCCCAGCACCCGTACACCCGGACGCTGCTCGACGCCGTCCCGCCCGCCACCCCCGCCGCGGCGCGGGCGCGGCGCGCGCAGCGTCGTGGTTGACGGAAGCGGACGGTCAACGGACGATTCCGGAATGCGCCCTTTTGCCCGCCTGGCGGCCGGTCTGACTCTGTCCGTCTCGCTGTGCGGGGCGGCGGTCGGCTCGCTGGGCCCCGCGAGCGCGGCTGAGACGGCCCCGGAGGCCGGACGCGACTTCTCCGTCCTCGGCGTCGCCGGCGCGCCGCTCGACGACATCGTCGCGGCGGTCGAGGCCGCCGGCGGCACGGTGAAGAACTCCAACGCGGTGGTCAACCTGGTGACCGCGGTCGCGGGCGCCGACGGGTTCACGGACCGTCTGGCGCGGGAGGCGGTCATCCAGCTCGTGACGCCGGTGCGGGTCATCGGGCGGGTGCCCGAGCTGCTGCCGGCGCTCCCGCAGGTCAACCCCCAGGCGCTCCACCCGGAGGCTGTGGTGCGCCCGGCCAAGCCCCGGCCGCGGCCGTCGGGCCCGACGGCGGGCGACCCGCTCGACACCCACCTGTGGGGCCTGACGGCGATCAACGCGCCCGAGGCGCACCAGACCGAGCGCGGCGACCGGCGCGTCCTCGTCGGCATCCTCGACACCGGGGTCGACGGCACCCACCCCGACATCGCGCCGAACTTCGACAAGAAGCTCTCGCGCAACTTCGTCACCGACATCCCGAAGGACGCCCGCGGCATCGAGGTCGACGGCCCGTGCGAGGTGCCGAGCTGCCAGGACCCCGTCGACGCCGACGACAACGGCCACGGCACCCACGTCGCCGGCACGATCGCGGCCGCCCTCGACGGCTTCGGCCTCTCGGGCGTCGCGCCGAACGTGACGATCGTGAACGTCCGCGGCGCGCAGGACTCCGGCTACTTCTTCCTGCAGGAGGTCGTCAACGCGATCACCTACGCCGCGGACATCGGGATCGACGTCCTCAACATGTCCTTCTACACGGACCCGTGGGCGGCGCTGTGCGCCGGCAACCTCGCGGACACCCCGGCCCAGCAGCGCGAGCAGCAGCTGATCCTCGAGGGCATGGCGCGCGCCATGGCGTACGCCGACGGCAAGGGCGTGACGCAGGTCGTCGCCCTCGGCAACGCGAACCAGGACCCGACCGCGCCGCGGATCGACGCGTCCAGCCCGAACTTCCCCGAGGGCAACGCCCACCCGCGCCTGGTCGA
The DNA here is from genome assembly GCF_039525035.1 of Sporichthya brevicatena. Classification (NCBI taxonomy): domain Bacteria; kingdom Bacillati; phylum Actinomycetota; class Actinomycetes; order Sporichthyales; family Sporichthyaceae; genus Sporichthya; species Sporichthya brevicatena. The sequence continues at coordinate 32,047 of NZ_BAAAHE010000021.1, read as the reverse complement.
CGGCACCTGCCGCTCGATGCCGGCCGGGGACGAGCACGCGATCCGCGTCGGCGCCTACGGCCCGTCCGGCAACAAGTCCGGGTTCTCGAACTTCGGCCCGTCGCTGTCGGTCGTCGCCCCGGGCGGCTGGTTCGACGACTACGCCGGCACCGCGCAGGGGAGCCAGGAGGAGAACGGCATCCTCTCCGCGCTGCCGCGCTCCCTCGCGGTCAAGCTCGGTGTCGTCGACTCCACCGGCCGCCTCACTGCGCAGGGCGAGGAGACCGGCGTGCACGAGGCGTGCAAGCGCAGCAAGGGCCGGGACGTCTGCGGGTTCTACCACTACCTGCAGGGCACCTCGATGGCCGCGCCGCACGCCAGCGGCGTCGCCGCCCTGATCGTCAGCGCCTACGGCAGCGGCTCCGGCGCGAACTTCGGTCTCCCGCCCGCCGCCGTCCGCGCGGTCCTCGAGGGCACCGCGAAGGGCAAGACGTGCCCCGACCCGCTCGTCGCCTTCGCCACCTACCAGGCCGCCTGTGCCGGGGACGCCTCGTTCAACACCTTCTACGGCCACGGGTCCGTCGACGCGCACGCCGCCGTCACCGCCGGCGCCCCGCTGATCGCCGAGTACATCACCGGTCGCAACCGGGCGCACTGACGCAGCGTCAGCGCCGCCCGGCACGGCCGGGGATCAGTGCGTCGCGATCGCCTTGAGGATGTCGAGCTTGGCGGCGCGCCGGGCCGGCCAGACCGCGGCGAGGACGCCGACGAGTCCGGCGATCACCAGGAACACGATCAGCTGGACGCCCGGCACCCGGAGCTCGCTGATGCCCTCGTCCGCGAGGGTCTGCTGCAGCGAGACGCCGAAGCCGATGCCGACGATCAGGCCGAGGATGGCGCCGAAGATCGCCATCACCACGGACTCGAGTCGGATCATCCGACGCAACTGACGCCGGCTCATGCCGATCGCACGCAGCAGGCCGATCTCTCGCGTCCGTTCGGTGACCGACAGGGCGAGCGTGTTGATGATGCCGAGCACCGCGATGATGACCGCGAGCGCGAGCATGCCGTAGATCAGCCCGAGCAACTGGTTCACCTGGGCGCGGACGGAGTCGGTGTACTCCTCCTGGTCCTTGAGCTCGACCGCCGGGTTGTTCTGCAGTCCCTCTTCGAGCCGCTCCCGGACCGCCTGCAGGTCGGCGTCGTCGTCGGTGTTGATGAACGCGAAGAAGTCGACCGGGCGCGTCCCGCCCTCGGCGGCGGTGTCCAGCGACACCAGGTATCCGCCGAGCATGTCGTTGCGCTCGTAGATGCCGCCGACGCGCAGGTCCATCTGCGTGCCGTTGAGCCAGGTGACACCGATGGTGTCCCCGACCTTCCAGTCGTTGTCCTCGGCGACGTTGTCGTCGATGAGCACGCCGCGGTCGGCGAGACCGCCGGGGTCGCCGTCCTGAAAGTCGAGGGCGAAGGCGTCGCCGATCGAGTCGGCACTGATCGCGGCGATGCTCTTCGTGCTGCCCTTGATCTGCACCGCGGTCATGCGCATCTGCGTCACCGACTTGACGCCCTCGGTCTCGCGGGCGCGCTCGGCGATCTGCGGGCTGAACGGCGTGTAGCTCTCGTCGAGCAGGATGAACTCCGCGCGCAGGCTCTTGTCGACGACCTTGCCGACCGAGGCGTTGATCGACGCCGCCATGACGCCGAACGTGCCGATCAGCGCGAGACCGATCATGAGCGCGGACGCGGTGGCGGCGGTGCGGCGCGGGTTGCGGAGCGCGTTCGCGACCGACATCCGGCCGATCGTGCCCCACAGGCGCGGGTACGGAGCGCCGAGCGCACGGACGAACGGCATCGACAGGATCGGGCTGATCACCGTGACCCCGACGAGGACGCCGAACGCCCCGACCCCGACGAGGGCGGCGGGCTGGTCGCTGACGCCGGCGAGGCCGAGACCCAGCACCAGGACGCCCAGCGCGAACAGGACCACACCGATCAGCGCGCGGACCCGCAGCGAACGCTCGGGCATCGCGACGTGGTCGCTCATCGCCGCGACCGGCGGGACCTTGGCCGCACGCCGGGCCGGGAAGTAGGCGGCGATCATCGTGACCGCGATGCCGACGACGTAGGCGGTCAGAACCGTCGAGGCCTTGATCACCAGGCCCTGACTGCCGAGCTCGATGCCGATCTTCTCGAACAGCCAGCGCAGCAGGCTCGCGATGCCGAGCCCGGACAGCAGACCGAGCGTCGAGCCGACGATGCCGACGACCGCGGCCTCGATCATGACCGACTGCGTGACCTGCCGCCGGCTCGCGCCGAGCGCACGCAAGAGCGCCAGCTCGCGCGTCCGCTGGGCGACCAGCATCGTGAACGTGTTGAGGATGATGAACGAGCCGACGAACACCGCGATGAACGCGAAGATCAGCAGGAAGATGTTGAGGAAGCTCAGGGCCTCCTTCACGTCGGACGCGTTCTCGTCCGCCTGCTCCGACTTCGTCCGCGCGATGTACTCGCTCGGGATCGCCTTCTGGATCTCGTCGCGCAGGGCGTCGAGGTTCTGGCCCGACGCGGCGTCGACGGTGATCTCGGTGTAGTCGTCCGAGCCGAGGATCTCGTGCGCGCGCTGCTCGGTGAAGCCGGTGAGCGTGGCGCCGCCGAGGTTGCCGGTGTCGCCGAACTTGAAGATGCCGACGATCGTCGCCTCGATCTCCGGACCCGGCGTCAGCAGCCGGACCCGGTCGTCGATGTCGAGGCCACCCTTGTCGGCCGACACCGAGTCGATCACGACCTCGTCGCCGTTGCTCGGCACGCGGCCGCGCAGCAGCGTGACCGTGTCGTCGGAGCCTTCCTCCGGGTAGTTGATCGCGAGGCCGGGGGCACCGCCGACGCCGACGAGCTTGCCGTCGGACCCGACGACCCGCACGCCCTCGACGGTGATCTGGCCCTCGGCCTTCTCCACGCCGGGGACGGCCGCGATCGTGCCGACGAGGTCACGCGGGACGGTCGTCGCGCCGTTCTGCTGGCCGGGGACGTTCGAGTCGAACGCGGTCGCGCGGCTGACGGTGACGTCCGCCGAGATCTCGTCGAAGAGCTTGTCGAACGCCGCCGAGATCGTGCTGGTGAAGATCAGCGACCCGGCGACGAACGCGACGCCGAGCACGACCGCGAGGCCGGACAGGAGCAACCGCAGTCGGTGCGCAAGGACGTTGCGCAGCGAGGCCTTCCACATGAGTCAGGCCCCGCCCGCTTCGGACTGCTTCCGGGCGAGCCACGCGTCCCAGTCCGCGTCGGTCCAGTTCGCCATGTCGATCGGGTCGGGGGCGCCGTCGGCGGTCCGAGCCGCCGCGCTCGCGGCCCCGACCGGGCCGTTCGAGGACCCGGGAGCCGCGGGAGCCGGGGCGGGCGGGGGCGTCGGCGGGACCGCCGGAGCAGTCGCCGGAGCAGGCGCCGCGGGGGCGATCGGGGTGCCCGGGGGAGCGATTGGGGGCGGCGGGATCACGGGAGCCGTCGAGGGGGGAGTCGGGGGAGTCGGGGGAGCCGGGGGAGCCGGGACCGGCGCCGGCCCGGGGACCGCCGTCGGGTCGACGCCGACCGGGACGGGAGCCGGGGCCGGGTCGGCCCAGACGACCTCGGGGTGGGGGATGTCGGCCTCGAAGGCCTTCATCCGCTCCAGGACGGCCTCGGCGTTCGGGTTGACCATCTCGTCGACGATCCGGCCGTCGGCGAGGAACAGGACCCGGTCGGCGTAGGCGGCCGCGCTCGGGTCGTGGGTGACCATCGCGATCGTCTGGCCGGTCCGGCGGACCGACTCCCGCAGGAACGAGAGGACCTCGGCCCCGGTCCGGGAGTCGAGGTTGCCGGTGGGCTCGTCGGCGAAGATGATCGCCGGCCGGCCGGCGAGGGCCCGGGCGCACGCGACGCGCTGCTGCTGACCGCCGGAGAGCTCGGTCGGGCGGTGCTTGAGCCGGTCGCGCAGGCCGAGGGTGTCGACGACCGCCGACAGCCACTGCTCGTCGATCGGGTGGCCGGCGATGTCCGAGGGCAGGGTGATGTTCTCCAGGGCCGTCAGGGTCGGCACCAGGTTGTAGGCCTGGAAGATGAAGCCGATCCGGTCACGACGGAGCCGGGTCAGCCGGCGGTCGTCGAGGGCGTTGAGCTGGATGTCGCCGATGAACACCGCGCCGGAGGTGGCCGCGTCCAGGCCGGCCATGCAGTGCATCAACGTCGACTTGCCGGAGCCCGACGGGCCCATGATCGCCGTGAACTGCCCCTGCGCGAACTGCACGTCCACGTTGTCCAGCGCCGTCACGGCGGTGTCGCCGGTTCCGTAGCGCTTGGTCAGGCCGACGGCGTACGCGGCCACGCCGGGCGGCGCCGTGGGCACCGTGGGCGGACCGGGAGGCTGGTCAGGCGTCGGGAAGCTGGCGGGCCCCGCGGTCATGAAATCTGTCCGTCCCCTGCTCGAAGTCTTGATCCACTTCACCTTAGGCAACTCAAGTAACACTCCGCATAACATCGGGTCAGGAGGTCGTTCGGGTACGGCGATCCCTGACACACGAGACCGGGAGGCCCGTGACCGAGCAGGTGCCGGATCGTCCGTCCGGCTGGCTCGTCGGCCGCATCCGTGGGGTGCCGGTCTACGTCGCGCCGTCCTGGGCGATCATCGCCCTCCTGATCACGCTGATGTTCGCCCCGACGGTCGGGTACCACATCCCGGAGATCGAGGGCGGCAAGTACGGCGTCTCCTTCACCTACGCGGTGCTGCTCTACGCCTCGGTTCTGATCCACGAGCTCGGGCACGCCTTCACCGCGATGCGGTTCGGGGTGCCGGTCACCCGGATCACCCTCCAGCTCCTCGGCGGGGTGACCGAGATGAGCCGCGAGTCGAACTCACCGAAGCGCGAGTTTGCGATCGCCGGGGCCGGCCCCGCGCTCTCGCTCGTCCTCGGTGTCCTGGCCTGGGGGGCGATCCAGGCCCTCGGCGGCGACCCCGGCGGGCTCAGCGGGGCCACCGCGGCGAGCAACCCCGACGACTCGGTCCGGATGCGGATCGTCCTCGAACTGCTCGACGCCCTGATGTACGCCAACATCGCCGTCGGTCTGTTCAACCTGCTCCCCGGGCTTCCGCTCGACGGCGGCATCATGCTCCGCTCGGCCCTGTGGGGGGCCTCCGGGCACGCGAACCGGGCCACGATCTCGGCGGGCCACATCGGCCGCGTCCTGGCCGTCGTCGTCTTCTTCATCCCGATCGGGCTCGACGTCGTCGCCGGTCGGGACCCCGACGTCATCTCGGTGGTCTGGGGCGGCCTGCTCGGGGGCTTCATCTGGTTCGGGGCGACCGCCTCGCTGCGCGGCGCCCAGATCCGGGAGAAGCTGCCCAGCATCGGCGCCCGCACCCTGGCGCGCCGCGCCCTGCCGGTCGAGACGGGCCTGCCGCTGGCCGAGGCCCTGCGCCGGGCCGGGGCCTTCGGCGCGACCGGTCTGGTCGTCGTCGACGGCACGGGCCGGCCGGTGGGCCTGGTGAACGAGGCGGCGGTCGCCGCGACGCCCGAGCAGCGCCGGCCCTGGGTGGCCGTCGAGACGCTGGCCCGGCGCCTGGAGCCGGGCCTGCGGGTGTCGGCCGACCTCACCGGGGAATCCTTGATCCGCTACCTCGACGCCACCCCGGCGACCGAGTACCTGGTCGTCGAGGCGGACGGTTCGGTCGTCGGCGTCCTCGCCACCGCCGACGTCCGTCGTGCGGTCGAGGCGTGAGCCGGCCGGCGTGAGCCGCGAGGATCGGGAGGTAAAGATCACCGGGTCCGGGACCGATCGTCCGGGTGTGCCGAGGGTGCTGCTCGTCGACGACAACGCCGTCGTGCGTCGGCTGCTCCGCGAGCAGCTGCACGCCCGGGGCGCGCTGAGCGTCGTCGGGGAGGCCGGGGACGCGGAGTCCGCGGTGAAGCTCGCCGCGGAGCTCAGCCCGGACCTCGTCGTGCTCGACCTGTCGATGCCCGGCTCGGACGGGTTCACCACGATCGGCGAGGTCCGCGCCGCCGCGCCGACCGCCAAGGTGGTCGTGATCTCGGGTTTTGCCGCGCACGAGGTCGAGGAGCGGGTCCTCGCGGCCGGCGCGGCCGCCTACGTGGAGAAGGGGCTGCGGACCGACTTCACCCAGGCCCTGCTCTCGGTGCTGCCGGGCTGACCCCTAGGGTTCCGCCCCATGAACGCGCACCGGGGGCCCTTCGAGGAGGGTGACCTCGTCCAGCTGACCGACCCGAAGGGCCGGCACAGCACCTTCACGCTCCAGGCGGGGAAGACCTACCACTCGCACAAGGGGAACTTCGCCCACGACGAGCTGATCGGCGCCCCCGAGGGCACCGTGGTGCGGACCAGCGGCGGGCAGGACTACCTGGCCCTGCGTCCCCTGCTCAGCGACTTCGTGCTCTCGATGCCCCGCGGCGCGACCGTCGTGTACCCGAAGGACGCCGCCCAGATCGTCGGGATGGCGGACATCTTCCCGGGCGCGCGCGTGCTCGAGGCCGGCGCCGGCTCCGGCGCCCTGAGTTGCTCGTTGCTGCGTGCCGTCGGGACCGAGGGGCGGGTCTCGTCCTACGAACGCCGCGAGGACTTCGCCAAGATCGCCCGCAAGAACGTCGAGCGCTTCTTCGGCGGTCCGCACCCGGCGTGGGAGCTCACGGTGGGGGACCTGGTCGAGTCGGTCCGGGCGAACCCGGCCGACGCCGAGGTCGACCGCGTCGTGCTCGACATGCTCGCCCCCTGGGAGTGCATCGAGGTCGTCGCGGAGCGACTCGTGCCCGGCGGGGTGTTCTGCTGCTACGTCGCGACGACGACGCAGCTCTCGCGCCTGGTCGAGGACCTGCGCGCCACCAAGGCCTTCACCGAGCCCACCGCCTGGGAGACCCTCGTGCGCACCTGGCACGTGGAGGGCCTGGCCGTCCGGCCGGACCACCGGATGATCGGCCACACGGGTTTCCTCGTCACGACACGCCGGATGGCCCCCGGAGTGCCGGCCCCGACACGCCGTCGGCGACCGGCAAAGGGTGCATACGGGGACGAGAGCGATGTATCTGTGGAGCGCGAAGGACCTTTCCGACCTCCACTTCCGTAGCCCCCGGCCGATAGGCCGAACGGGGGAGCCGTAGCTGGACGTTCGGTCAGTGACGGCGCTTCGTCGCACCCGGCACGACTACGGGTTGTAATGTCAACTTCCAGCCACCTCGGGAGGTGAGGATCGTGACCGAATCGGACGATCGCAGCGCGCGCGGTGACGCCGACCTGCTCAGCCAGGTTGCATTCCTGGAACAGGAGGTGGCGGTGCTTCGCCGGCGCCTCACCGAGGCGCCTCGGCACTCCCGCCAGCTCGAGGACCGCATCGTCGAGCTCCAGACGCAGCTCTCCGGGACCAGCGCGCAGAACGAGCGCCTGGTCGCGACGCTCCGGGAGGCGCGCGAGCAGATCGTCGCGCTGAAGGAGGAGGTCGACCGGCTGGCCCAGCCGCCGTCGGGCTACGGCGTCTTCCTGGGTGCCGGCGAGGACGGGACCGTCGACGTCTTCACCGGCGGGCGCAAGCTCCGCGTGGCGATCAGCCCGGAGATCGACGTCGACAGCCTCCAGCCGGGCCGCGAGGTCATGCTGAACGAGGCGCTGAACGTCGTGCGCGTCATGGAGTGGGAGCGCACCGGCGACGTCGTGATGCTCAAGGAGATCATGGAGGACGGCGAGCGCGCCCTCGTGATCGGGCACACCGACGAGGAGCGTGTCGTCTACCTCGCGGAGCCGCTGCGGAACCAGCCCATCCGGGTCGGTGACTCGCTGCTGCTCGAGCCGCGGTCGGGCTACGTCTACGAGCGCGTCCCCAAGGCCGAGGTCGAGGAGCTCGTCCTCGAAGAGGTGCCGGACATCGACTACACGTCGATCGGTGGCCTCGCCAACCAGATCGAGATGATCCGCGACGCGGTCGAGCTGCCGTACCTGCACCGCGACCTGTTCATCGAGCACAAGCTGCGTCCGCCGAAGGGCATCCTGCTCTACGGCCCGCCCGGCTGCGGCAAGACGCTGATCGCGAAGGCCGTCGCCAACTCGCTGGCGAAGAAGGTCGCGCAGGTCACCGGCAAGGCCGAGGGGAAGAGCTACTTCCTCAACATCAAGGGCCCGGAGCTGCTCAACAAGTACGTCGGTGAGACCGAGCGCCACATCCGCCTCGTGTTCCAGCGGGCGCGGGAGAAGGCGTCCGAGGGCACCCCGGTCATCGTGTTCTTCGACGAGATGGACTCGCTGTTCCGCACCCGCGGTTCCGGCGTCTCCTCCGACGTCGAGAACACGATCGTCCCGCAGCTGCTCTCGGAGATCGACGGTGTCGAGGGCCTGGAGAACGTGGTCGTCATCGGCGCCTCGAACCGCGAGGACATGATCGACCCCGCGATCCTGCGCCCGGGCCGACTCGACGTGAAGATCAAGATCGAGCGCCCCGACGCCGAGGCGGCGAAGGACATCTTCGCGAAGTACATCGTCGAGGAGCTGCCGCTCCACGAGGAGGACCTCGCCGAGCACGGTGGCAACCGCGCGGCGACCGTGAACTCGATGATCCAGCGGACCGTCGAGCGCATGTACGCCGACAACGAGGAGAACCGCTTCCTCGAGGTCACCTACGCCAATGGCGACAAGGAGGTCCTGTACTTCAAGGACTTCAACTCCGGCGCCATGATCGAGAACATCGTCAACCGCGCGAAGAAGATGGCCATCAAGGACTGGCTCGACCAGGGCCAGCGCGGTATCCGCATCAGCCACCTGATGGCCGCCTGCGTCGACGAGTTCAAGGAGAACGAGGACCTGCCCAACACCACGAACCCGGACGACTGGGCTCGTATCTCGGGCAAGAAGGGCGAGCGGATCGTCTACATCCGCACGCTCATCTCGGGCAAGCAGGGTGCCGAGGCCGGCCGCGCGATCGACACGGTCGCCAACACCGGTCAGTACCTGTAACTCCCGCGGTCCGGCAGAGCCCTAGCCGCACGTCCGGAGCGCCCCCGTCCCGAGTGGACGGGGGCGCTTCGCTTTGGTTGGCTCGCCCCATGCTGACCAGCGGGTTCGACCACGTCGCGGTGCTGACCGCCGACCTCGACGGCTTCGTCGCCTTCTTCCAGGAGGTGTTCGACGCCGAGGTCCTGGACTGTCGGCAGGAACTGCCGGCGGGGATGCGCATGGCGTTCCTCAAGGTCGGCCCGGACGCGGAGTTCAACCTCTTCCAGCTCGACGGGAACGACGAGGCGGCCAAGCAGCTGCCGATGTTCTCCCGCGGCCGCATGGACCACTTCGGTCTGCGGGCCGCGTCGATGTCCGACTTCGAGACGATCCGGGACCGCCTGATCGGCCGGGGCGCCTCCGACGGTTTCGTCACCGACTTCGGTCCCGTGTTCTCCTGCTTCTTCGTCGGACCGGAGGGGCTCGAGGCCGAGGTCTGCGTCGCGAACCCGGACTGGAAGCCGGGCGACGTCGTCAACTCCCCGGGCACCCCCGCCCGCCGATTCCACCCCGAGGCGGCATGACCACCACCCGCGTCACCCGGTTCGTCGCCGCCCCGCCGGAGGCGGTCTACGCGGCGATCCTCGACCCCGAGGCCGTCCAGCACTGGATGGTGCCCGACGGCATGACGAGCGAGGTCCACCGCTTCGACGCCCGCGAGGGCGGGGAGTTCGAGATCTCGTTGACCCACGACAACCCGGCGATCCTCGGCAAGACCGAGGGCGCGACCGACTCCTTCGCCGGCCACTTCGCCGAGCTGGTCCCGGGGTCCTCGGTGGTCCAGGTCGTGCAGTTCGAGACCGACGACCCGGCCCTGGCCGGTCCGATGACGATCCGCTACCTGCTCCACGAGCGGGACGGCGGCACCGAGGTCGAGGGCGTCCACGAGAACCTCCCGCCCGGGGTCGCCCCGGCCGAGAACGAGCTCGGCTGGCGCATCTCCCTGGGCAAGCTCGCGGCGCTGCTGGAGGCGGATCCCTGGTGAGCTGGGTGTGGGACCAGCACACCTGCCTGCCGCTCGATCCCGACGCCGACGTCGCGCCGCTGACGCGGTACCGGCCCGGCTACCTCTCGGTGAACGTGGGGTACACGCCCCAGTCGAAGGCGGACTCCCTCGCCCTGCTCGCCTCGTTCCGGGCCCAGGTCGCGGCGGACCCGCGGATGGAGCTGGCGACGGACCCCGCCGGGGTGGAGCGCGCCGTGTCCGCGGGGCGGATCGCGGTCGCCTTCGACCTGGAGGACTCCGGCCCGCTGGGCGGCTCCCTGGACTCGGTCCGTGAGTTCGTCGAGCTCGGGGTGCGCACCCTGCTGCCGAGCTACAACCACACCAACGCCGCGGGCTGCGGCTGTCTGGACGCGGTCGACACCGGGCTGACGGCGTGGGGCCGCGACCTGGTCCGCGCGATGAACGCCGCCGGCATGGTGCCGGACGGCTCGCACTGCAGCGCCCGCACCGGGCTGGACATGTGCGCGGTCTCCACCAAGCCGGTGGTCTACAGCCACTCCTGCCTGAAGTCGGTGTGGGACCACCCGCGCAACATCACCGACGACCAGGCCCGCGCCTGCGCCGAGACCGGCGGCGTCGTCGGCATCACCGGCGTCGGCATCTTCCTGGGGCCGAACACCCCGACGGTCGAGGCGATGATCCGCCACCTCGAGGCGGCGGTCGAGCTCGTCGGCATCGACCACGTCGGGGTCAGCACGGACTTCTCCTTCGACGCCGCCGACTTCCTCCGCGAGGTCGAGGCCAACCCGGAGCTGTTCGACGCCAGCTACACCCGCTGGGGCACGATCCGCTGGATGCCGCCGGAGGAGTTCCTGACCCTCGGCCCCGCCCTGCTCGTTCGCGGCTGGTCCCCGGCCGACGTCACCGCCGTCCTGTCCGGGAACTTCCTGCGGGTGGCGCGGGAATCCTGGTGACCGGGGCGGGATCGACACTCAAGCTGCACTTCGTGACACCAGAGGCGTTCGAGGCGACTCAGGCTTCACAGGCGTAACCAAGTGCAGCTTCAGTGTCGAGGGGGCCCGAGCTCGAGCACCAGCCAGCCGTTGACGAGGAAGTCCACCGGGCCGACGCCCTCGATCCAGACCTGGGTCTCGTAGGTCACCGGCAACAACTCGAGGAGGAGCCGCATCGTCGTCTCCAGTCGCGAGCCCGACATCGCGTCGACGTAGCCCACGGCCCGGCGCAGGGCCGTGCTCCCGGGGCCGGTGGCGGTGTCCGCCATGATGCGCAGGTCGGTCATGGTCAGCAGCGCGGCCCGGAGAACCCCGTCGAGGAGCACCACCGCGTGGAGGACCGGGAAGGTCCGGGCGCAGTCGCGGACCGTCCGGCGCACGGTGGTCAGTCGCCGCCCGATCTCGATGTCCTCGGGCGCGAGCTCGGCCGCGTAGACGCGCACCCCGGCCGCGCGTTGGCGGCACCCGCGCCGCACCGTCACCTCCGGCGTCCGGGGCGGTTCGTAGAGGTCGAGACCGTGGAGGCGAGCGGCGGAGGCGTGCGATGCCACGCCGCACAGGCCGACCGCGGCGACGTGGGCCGGATCGGCGCCGGGGAGGACGTAGGTGCCGGGGTACGGCGACAGCACCCGCCCCTGCTCCACGGCGATCCGAAGGGCGTGGCGGGTCACGCCCAGCGCCTGCAACTGCGACCACCGGGCGGCGAGATCGCAGCGGCGTAGCGCGTCCTCCACCTGCACGGCGGCAGGCTGCCGGATCGCGCGCCGGGCCGCTGACGACGAGCGGATTCCTGTGGACGACGCGGGCTGTGGAGAACCCGATCGCGCGCCTCCACGCCCACGGGAGGTTCGCGCCATCTACGCTGGCGCACATGAGCGTGTGGCGGGTCATGGGCCTGGAGACCGAGTACGGGGTCTCGGTGCCCGGGCACCCGACCGCGAACGCGATGCTCACGTCGTCGCAGGTGGTGAACGCCTACGCCGCGGTGACCTCCCGAGCACGGCGGGCGCGGTGGGACTTCGAGGAGGAGAACCCGCTGCGGGACGCCCGGGGCTTCGACCTCGCGCGCGACCTCGCGGACGCCTCCCAGCTGACCGACGAGGACGTCGGCCTCGCCAACGTCATCCTCACCAACGGGGCCCGGCTCTACGTCGACCACGCGCACCCGGAGTACTCCAGCCCGGAGTGCACGAACCCGCGCGACCTGGTGGCCTGGGACAAGGCCGGCGAGCTCATCATGGCCGCCGCGGGGGAGCAGGCGGGCCGGACGCCCGGGACGCCGCCGATCAACCTGTACAAGAACAACACCGACAACAAGGGCGCCTCCTACGGCACCCACGAGAACTACCTGATGCAGCGGGCGACGCCGTTCGCGGAGATCGTGCGGCACCTGACGCCGTTCTTCGTGTCCCGGCAGGTCGTCGCCGGCTCGGGCCGCGTCGGCATCGGGCAGGACGGCCGCGGCCAGGGCTTCCAGATCTCCCAGCGCGCCGACTTCTTCGAGGTCGAGGTCGGCCTGGAGACGACGCTCAAGCGCCCGATCATCAATACTCGCGACGAGCCGCACGCCGACGCCGAGAAGTACCGCCGGCTGCACGTCATCATCGGCGACGCGAACCTCTCCGAGGTCTCGACGTACCTCAAGCTCGGCACCACCGCGCTCGTGCTGTCGATGATCGAGGACTCCTTCCTCACCGGCGACCTCGCCGTCGACGGTCCGGTGCAGGCGCTGCACCAGGTCTCGCACGACCCGACCCTCACGCACCTGATCACCCTGCAGAACGGGCGGAAGCTCACCGCCGTCCAGTTGCAGATGGAGTACTGCGAGCAGGCGCGCAAGTACGTCGAGGACCGCTACGGCGCCGACGCCGACGACGTGACCGTCGACGTCCTCAACCGCTGGGAGTCCGTCCTCACGCGGCTCACGACCGACCGGAACAGCCTCGCCCGCGAGCTGGACTGGGTCGCGAAGCTCGAGCTGTTCGACGGCTACCGCGAGCGGGACGGTCTGGACTGGAGCGCGCCGCGCCTGCACCTGGTCGACCTGCAGTACTCCGACGTCCGGCCGGAGAAGGGCCTGTACAACAAGCTGGCCCAGAAGGGTCGCTTCGAGCGGATCGTGTCCGACGCGAAGATCGCCTGGGCGATGACCAACCCGCCCGAGGACACCCGGGCGTACTTCCGAGGGCGCTGCCTCGACCAGTACGCGGACTCCATCGCGGCGGCCTCCTGGGACTCGGTCATCTTCGACCTGCCGGGGCGCGACTCCCTCCAGCGCGTGCCGACCCTGGAGCCCCTGCGCGGCACCAAGGCCCACGTCGGGGCTCTGCTGGACCGCTGCCCCACGGCCGAGGACCTCGTCCGGACGCTCGCCGGCGGTTGACGCGGCAGCGCGCTGACCTGCAGAAATGCGGCCACTCGGCGGGTTTGACCGCTCTGTCGGGCCACGCTCGCGTATCGTCGGAACCACCGGCCCCGAGCCGGATTTGTGAGCAAGGGAGAGCCCCATGGCGACCAAGGACACCGGCGGCGGGCAGGCGCAGGCCCGCAAGTCCGACCAGACCGAAGAGGTCACCGAGACCACCGAGACCTCGGACGTTCAGGAGCGCCACGAGAAGCTCACCGACGACGTGGAGTCGATGCTCGACGAGATCGACGAGGTTCTCGAGGAGAACGCCGAGGAGTTCGTCCGCTCGTTCGTCCAGAAGGGCGGCCAGTAGGCCGTCGGGGGAGACCCCGCCGCAGCTGTTCCCGACGCACCGTTCGCTCGACGCGGACGGTGCGTCGTCATTTTTCGCGGGCGCGCTGGATAGGTTTGGCTCGTGACTTCGATCCCTGACGGCAACAGCCCCCTGCCCGCCGCGTTCCGCGCCGTCGGCAGCTCCTCGTTCTCCGACTTCCTCGCGAGCTACGCGCCGGACCTCCTGCCGCACCGCCGCGCGCTCCCGGCCGGTGCCACGGTCGACGCCCCGCACGGCACGACGATCGTCGCGGCGACGTTCCCCGGCGGTGTCGTGATGGCCGGCGACCGGCGCGCCACGATGGGCAACATCATCGCCCAGCGCGACATCGAGAAGGTCTTCCCGGCCGACGAGTACAGCTGCGTGAGCATCGCCGGCACCGCCGGCATCGGTCTTGAGATGACGCGGCTGTTCCAGGTCGAGCTCGAGCACTACGAGAAGATCGAGGGCACGACCCTCAGCCTCGACGGCAAGGCGAACCGCCTCTCGCAGATGATCCGTCAGAACCTGGGTCTGGCGATGCAGGGCCTCGCGGTCGTCCCGATGTTCTGCGGCTACGACCACGAGGTCGGCGGCGGCCGCATCTTCAGCTACGACGTCACCGGCGGCCGGTACGAGGAGACCAACTACCACTCGGTCGGCTCCGGTTCGCTGTTCGCCCGCGGTGCGCTCAAGAAGCTCCACCGCCCGGGCATGACCGCCGAGCAGGTCGTCACGGTCCTCGTGCAGGCGCTCTACGACGCCGCCGACGACGACTCCGCGACCGGCGGCCCCGACCTGACCCGGTCGATCTGGCCGGTCGTGTACGTGATCACCGAGGACGGCGCCCGGCGCCTGCCCGACGACGAGATGGGCCCGATCGTCCGGGCCGTGGTCGAGGGCCGGCTGACCGAACCGGACGGGCCGAACGCCAGCCCGCCCACCGGCGCGTAGCTCCGCGCAGCGCTTGCCAGTCCGGCCTTCCCCCGCACGACTTCGAGAGGACCCGCCGCGGTGACCACGCCGTTCTACATCTCGCCCGAACAGATCATGAAGGACAAGGCGGACTATGCCCGGAAGGGCATCGCCCGCGGGCGGTCCGCCGTGGTCCTGCAGTACGACGCCGGCATCCTGCTCGTCGCCGAGAACTGGTCGCCCGCGCTGCACAAGATCAGCGAGATCTACGACCAGATCGCGTTCGCCGCGGTCGGCCGCTACAACGAGTTCGAGAACCTGCGGATCATGGGTGTCCGCATCGCGGACCTGCGCGGGTACTCCTACGACCGCCGGGACGTCACCGCGCGCGGGCTGGCCAACGCCTACGCGCAGACGCTCGGCACGATCTTCTCCTCGGCCGGTGAGAAGCCGTTCGAGGTCGAGCTCGTCGTGGCCGAGGTCGGCGACACCGCCGCGGACGACCAGATCTACCGCCTGACCTACGACGGCTCCGTCGCCGACGAGCACGGCTGGATGGTCATGGGTGGCCAGACCGAGCCGATCGCGGCCTACCTGGAGCAGAACTATGCCGAGGGCCTCGGGGTCGACGACGCCATCAGGCTCGCGGTCCGCGCCCTGGGCGAGGGCAACCCGGGCACCGACGGCCCGCGCCGGATCGAGGCGAACCAGCTCGAGGTCGCCGTGCTCGACCGCGGCCGCCCGACCCGCAAGTTCAAGCGCCTGACCCGCGCCCGTCTGGAGACGGTCCTCGGGACCGACGCTCCCGCCGCGGCGCCGGCTGCCCCCGCGCCGGCGGGCGACGCCGCACCGGCCGGGGACGGCGCCGAGCGTCCCGCGACCGGGCCGCAACCGCCCAAGCCGGGCGAAACGTCCACCGGTGACGGCGACGGGGGACCGGCGCTCTAACCGGATTCGGACGCCTGAGTGAGTCTGGCCGGTCAAAGATCGCCCGGGCCCGTACTCTCAGGTCATGGATCGGCGCATCTTCGGTCTCGAGAACGAGTACGGCGTCACGTGCACCTTCCGGGGGCAGCGACGCCTCTCCCCGGACGAGGTTGCGCGTTACCTCTTCCGCCGGGTCGTCTCGTGGGGCCGCAGCTCGAACGTGTTCCTCCGCAACGGGGCCCGGCTGTACCTGGACGTCGGGAGCCACCCGGAGTACGCGACCCCGGAGTGTGACTCGGTCGTCGACCTGGTCACGCACGACAAGGCGGGGGAGCGGATCCTCGAGGGGCTGCTCGTCGACGCCGAGCGGCGCCTCCGTGAGGAGGGCATCGCCGGCGACGTCTACCTGTTCAAGAACAACACCGACTCCGCCGGGAACTCCTACGGCTGCCACGAGAACTACCTCGTCGCGCGGCACGGGGAGTTCTCCCGGCTGGCGGACGTGCTCATCCCGTTCCTGGTGAGCCGGCAGCTGATCTGCGGCGCGGGCAAGGTCCTCCAGACCCCGCGCGGTGCGGTCTACTGCGTCAGCCAACGGGCCGAGCACATCTGGGAGGGCGTCAGCAGCGCCACCACGCGCTCGCGCCCGATCATCAACACCCGCGACGAGCCGCACGCGGACGCGGAGCGCTACCGCCGCCTGCACGTCATCGTCGGCGACTCGAACATGAGCGAGACGACGACCCTGCTCAAGGTCGGCTCCACCGACCTCGTGCTGCGGATGATCGAGGCCGGGGTCGTCATGCGCGACCTGACGCTGGAGAACCCGATCCGGGCGATCCGCGAGATCAGCCACGACATGACGGGCCGCCGCAAGGTGCGCCTCGCCAACGGCCGGGAGGCCTCCGCCCTGGAGATCCAGGAGGAGTACCTGAGCAAGGCGCGCGACTTCGCCGCCCGCCGCGGCCTCGACGACGGCGTCGTCAAGCAGGTCCTCGACCTGTGGGAGCGGACCCTGTCCGCGATCGACTCCGGCGACCTCAGCCCCGTCGAGCGCGAGATCGACTGGATCATCAAGTACAAGCTGATCGAGGCGTACCGGAACAAGAACAACCTGCCGCTCTCGGCGCCCCGCGTCGCGCAGCTGGACCTGGCGTACCACGACATCAACCGGCACCGCGGGCTGTACTACCTGCTGGAGAAGAAGGGCAGCGTCGAGCGCGTCGCGCGCGACCTGGCGATCTTCGAGGCCAAGTCGGTGCCGCCGCAGACGACCCGGGCGCGGCTGCGCGGGGAGTTCATCCGCAAGGCGCAGGAGCGCCGGCGCGACTTCACCGTCGACTGGGTGCATCTGAAGCTGAACGACCAGGCGCAGCGCACCGTGCTGTGCAAGGACCCGTTCCGCCACACCGACGAGCGGGTGGAAAAGCTCATCGCCTCGATGTGACTCCCAGTACGAACCGCCTGTCAGACCGGGAATCTCCCAGCCTCGATCACTAGGCTGCGGCCGTGCGCCGAGCTCCCACCCTGCTGCTCGCCGCTGCTCTGCTGCTCCCGGCCGCCTGCGGCGGCGGGGACGAGGACGGCGGCGGTCCGAATGCGTCCCGGTCGGTGGCGCCGTTCGCGTTCCCGACGGTCTCCGAGACCAAGCCGGGGGCGGAGCCGAAGATCGTCTCCAGCACGGCGCCCCCGGACACGACCCAGAGCAAGGTCCTGTTCGAGGGAAAGGGCCGGCCGGTCGGCCCCGACGACGTCGTGGTCGTCCGGGTCAAGGGGCAGGTCTGGGACACCGACGGCGTGGACCTGCCGGCGTTCGTGAACTCCTTCAGCACCGGGCAGGCACTGATCCGCCCGGTCGACAGCGTCGTTCCCGCCTGGGAGAAGGTGCTGCCCGGGGTGAAGGTCGGCTCCCGCGTCCTGATCGTCGCCCCGCCCGCGGACGGCTTCGGCGACCAGGGCAACTCCGGGGTCGGGATCTTCCCCGACGACACCCTGATGTTCGTGCTCGACGTGCTGGACTCGGTCGCACCGGGGACGATGGCCACCGGCAAGCCGGTCTCGCTCGCCCCGGACCCCGCGCTGCCCACCGTGACCGGCGACCGGAACCCGAGGATCACGGTGCCGAAGAGCGCCGCCCCGGCCGACCTGGTCGAGCGGCTGCTGCGGCAGGGCTCCGGCGCCAAGATCGCCGAGGGCGAGACGATCCTCGCCCAGTACGTCGGCGTGCTCTGGCGCGACGGGAAGGTCTTCGACTCCTCCTGGGAGAAGGGTCGCCACCCGTTCGCGGCGCGGATCGCCAAGTCCGACCCCCAGACCGGGGAGTCGGGCGTCATCGAGGGCTGGGTCAAGTCGCTCGTGGGGGAGCGGGTCGGCTCCCGGATCCTGCTCGTCGTCCCGCCGAAGTACGGCTACGGCAAGGCCGGTAACCCCGAGGGCGGCATCAAGGGCACGGACACCCTCGTGTTCGTCATCGACATCCTCGGTGTCTACGGCAAGGCGACCACCTGACGGGACGCCAAGGTCGCGCACCTAGGCTTCGCGGGTGCGCCGACTTCTGATGCTGATCCCGCTCCTGACCGCCCTGACCCTGCCCGCCGCGTGCGGCGGGGACGACGACAAGCCGTTCGCGTTCCCGACGGTCTCCAGCGCGGAGGTCGGCGTCGTCCCGGAGATCACCTCGAACACGGCGCCGCCGAAGGAGTCCGAGCTCCAGGTGCTCACCGAGGGCAAGGGCCGTCCGCTCGGCGCCGGCGACATGCTGGTCGCGGACCTCAAGAGCCAGGTCTGGAGCAAGGACGGCAAGGAGATCCCGCCCTACGTCGACACGTTCTCGGCCAAGCGCGTCCTGATCGCGTCGATCGACGAGATCGTCCCCGGCGTCGCGAAGAAGCTGCCGGGCGTCAAGGTCGGCTCCCGCGTCGTCCTGGTGACCCCGCCGGCCGACGGCTTCGGTGAGCAGGGCAACCCGCAGATCGGCATCGAGCCCACGGACAGCCTGGTCTTCGTCTTCGACATCCTCGACGCGTTCGCCAAGGACGCCCTGATCGACGGCACCGCGCCGAAGACCGGCCTGGCCGCGAACCTGCCCAAGGTCACCGCGGGCAAGAACCCGAAGATCACGATCCCGAAGAACGACCCGCCCAAGGGCCTGGTCGCCGAGCCGCTGCTCGTCGGCAAGGGCGCGAAGGTCCAGGAAGGTCAGGAGATCGTCGCCCAGTACACGGGCGTCATCTGGCGCAACGGCGTCACCTTCGACAGTTCCTGGAAGCCCGACCGCGGCCCGTTCGCGGCCCGCGTCGCCGGCACCGACCCGCAGACCGGGGAGCCCGGCGTCATCGAGGGCTGGGTCAAGGGCCTGGCCGGCCAGCGGGTCGGCAGCCGCGTGCTGCTGGTGATCCCGCCGAACCTGGGCTACGGCAAGGAGGGCAACGCCGGCGCGGACATCAAGGGCACCGACACCCTCGTCTTCGTCGTCGACATCCTCGGCGCGTACAACACGCCGCCGAAGGCCTAGTCGACCTCACCGCTCAGGCCGGCCGCCCAGCGGCCGGCGGCGGCCGCGGCGAGGAAGCACGCCGGGTCGTCGTCGAGCCCGCGGCCCATGCTGGACAGGGCCACCGGGCTCGCGGCCAGGGCCTCGGGCAGGCCGGTGAGGTCGACCGGCACCAGGCGGTGCCGCTCACCGAGGGCGGCGCACTGGGCGCGGACGCGGTCCCCGAACTCCCCGGGCAGGTCCGGGACGGGGACGTCCGCCGGCACCAGGGCCACGCGGCCGTAGGCGGTCAGGCTGTGGTGCGAGACGCCGCGGTGGCGCTCGCGCGGGTCGGCGGCGGAGACGCGCAGCGACGCGACGGGGCGGCCGCCCAGGACGGCGGCGGCGTTCACGGCGTCACCCGCCGCGACGCCGGAGAAGCCCCAGCGTGTGCCGGTGCCCAGGTTCCCGGGCCCGGGCGCGACGACGGCGATGTCGGCGTCGAGGACGAGGCGTGCGGCCAGCAGGCCCGAGTGCAGCGAGACGCACTCCAGGTCGCCGCCGAAGGACTGCCCCGTGGTGACCGTCCCGACGAGCAGGCCCGCCCGGCGCAGTCCGTCGACGGTGCGGGAGAACCAGGCCGGCAGGGCGCCGCCGTCGGTCATGACGAAGGCGATCCGCACGCCCGGCCGGTCCGCGGCGGCCGCAACGCAGATCGCCGGCAGCGCGGAGTGCAGGTCCGCGGTGACGACCGGCATCCCGGCGAGGGAGTCCGCGTCCCGCAGGACGTCGTGGTGCGCCGAGCCCTGCTCGTCCGCGCCCGCCACGAGTGCCTGCAGTGGGGTGTACCGCGCCTTCACGAGGTGGCCGTCCGCCCCGGGATCCGGGGGGAGCCGGTCCGGCACGGCGACGACCGGGGCGTACCCGCCGGTGCCGAGGTTGCGCACCAGCGCACCGGCGTTGAGCAGCACCTCGTCGCCCGGTTCGGGGCGACCGACGAGTGCCGGATAGGCCAGCGCGCGCAGGGTGCCGGTGTCCTCCGGGGCGCCCGCGGATCGACCGTCGGCGGGGAGGAGAGCGACCTCGAGTTCGACCGCGCCCTGCCACTCCCGGATCACCCGGTGCACACGGGCCCGCCGCCAGTGGATCACGCCCGGAACGGTACAGGCGTGGGTCCGCCGACCGGTTCTCCCCGCCGGGTACCGTTCAGCGATCCGGGACCGATCCGGGACCGGTCCGGGATCGATCCGGGATTGATCCGGGAGGAGGACGCGACCATGTCGGCGAAGCGCACCGAGCGCCTGCTCAACCTGACGATCTGCCTGCTGGCCGCGCGTCGGTTCCTCACCAAGGAGCAGATCCGCGCGGCGGTGACCGCGTACGCGGAGTGCCCCACCGTCGAGGCCTTTGAGCGCATGTTCGAGCGGGACAAGGACGAGCTGCGCGAGCTCGGGATCCCGCTGGAGACCGGCACGCACGAGGCGCTGTTCGGCGACGAGGTCGGCTATCGGATCGACCGCGGCGCCTACGCCCTGCCCGAGGTCACGTTCACGCCGGAGGAGCTCGCGGTCCTCGGTCTCGCGGCCCGCGCCTGGCGCCAGGCGTCGCTCTCCCACGCGGCCGGAACGGCGCTGCTGAAACTGCGCGCCGCCGGTGTCGACCCCGACGAGACGGCGATGGCCGGCCTCGAGCCGCGCGTCGGCGACGACCCCGCCCTGCAGCCGCTCTGGTCGGCCTCCTTCGAGGGCCGGCCGGTCAGCTTCGACTACCGGACCCCGCCGTCGGACACCCCGGCTCGGCGCCGCGTCGAGCCGTGGGGCCTCGGGGTGCGCAACGGCAAGTGGTACCTGGTCGGCTTCGACGTCGACCGGCAGGCCTCCCGGGTGTTCCGGCTCTCGCGGATCACCGGCCCGATCAAGGTCACCGGCGCGCCCGGCTCGGTCGTCAAGCCGCCCGAGGTCGACATCCGCGAGGAGCTGCGCCGGATGATGCCCGCCGCCCCGCGGGAGACCGCGGTCGTCCGGGCCCGGCCCGGGTCGGCCTACGGCCTGCGCTCCCGGGCCGGCTCGATCGCCCTCGCCGCCGAGACCGGGGGCGAGTGGGACACCCTGCACGTCGAGTTCACCAGCGCCGAGACCCTCGTCGAGGAGCTGGTCTCGTACGGCGCCGCGGTGGTCGTGGACGGTCCGGACGAGGTGCGCGACGGCGTCGTGGCCCGGCTGCGTGCCCTGGCGGGTGTCGCGTGAGCCAGGGAGCCTCGGAGCGGCTGTCGCGCCTGCTCGCCCTCGTGCCGTACCTGCTGAACCGGCAGGGCATCCCGATGGAGCAGGCCGCGCGGGACGCCGGCATCACCGTCCATCAGCTCGAGAAGGACCTGCTGCTGCTCTTCGTGTGCGGCCTGCCCGGGCACCTGCCCGACGACCTCATCGAGGCCGACTGGGAGGACGGGCTGGTCTACCTGGGCAACGCCGACACGATCGCCCGGCCGCTGCGCCTCGGCCCGGAGGAGGTCGCGACGCTGCTGGTCGGGCTGCGCCTGCTCGCGGCCCTGCCCGGCACGCACGACCGCGTCGCGCTCGACAAGGCCATGGCGAAGCTGCAGGAGGTCGCCGGGGCGGCCGCCGGCAAGGCCGACGAGAAGGTCGGTGTCGACGTCGGGCCGCAGCCGGACGAGCGCGTCCTCGCCGACGCCCGGCGCGCGCTCGCCGAGCAGCGGCGCCTGCACCTGCGCTACTACGTCCCCGGCCGTGACGAGACCACCGAGCGCGACGTCGACCCCATGCGTCTGGCGCTGGTCGACGGCCGGACCTACCTGGAGGGCTGGTGCCACCGGGCGGAGGACGTCCGGCTGTTCCGGCTCGACCGCGTCGTCGCGCTCGAGGTGCTCGACGTCCCCGCGGAGGTTCCGGCCGACGCCGTCGCCCACGACCTCGACTCGGGCCTGTTCTCGCCGTCGCCGAACGACACCGTCGCCGGCCTGGAGCTGGAGCGCGAGGCGCTCTGGGTGACCGAGTACTACCCGTGTGACGAGGTCACCGAGCTCCCGGACGGCCGCCGCTACGTGCGCCTGCGCAGCGGGGATCCGGAGTGGATGGTCCGCCTCGCCATGCGGCTCGGCCCGTCCGCGACACTGGTGGACCCGCCGGAGCTCGCCGACCGCGTGCGCGCCACCGCGGCGGCGGCACTGGAGCACTACGCGGCGGGTGGAGGTGCAGCGTGATCGAGCCGGAGAAGCCGGCCCCGCCGGCCCCGCTCAAGGTCACCTGCCCGGACTGCGGCCACGTCCGCGTGCCGCCGCGGGACGTGCGCCTGGTGGTCGTGAGCGCCCCCGGGGCCTCCTACTACACGTTCGCCTGCCCGGACTGCGGCCAACGGGTGCGTCGCGAGGCGACCAAGGACGTCGCCGGGGCCCTGCTGGCCCGCCGGGTGCCCGCGGTGCGGACCGTCGGCTGACGGTCGGCCGGCCGTCGGCTAGCCTGCCCGGATGCTGGTCGCTGTCTGGGTCGTCTGTGGCGTCCTGGGTCTGTTGGTGCTCGTCGTGCCCACCCTGCGCCTGTGGCGCCTGGTGAAGGAGCTCGGCCGTGAGGTCGGGCGGGTCGCCGACGAGCTGGCCGACGCGAGCACCCAGTTGGACGTGGCGGCGCAGCGTCTGCCCACGCGCCGCGATTAGCATCTGCGTCCTGCGAGTCCCACTCGTCGTGGCTGATTGGCCGGTCGGCTAAATATCCGACCGTTCGATGGGGAGACATTTCGGACTTCTCTCCAGCCCGGCGTCTGAGGAGTACTCTCAGGTACAGGTACGCGTCCCCGAACTTGGAGAGCCGACACATGGGCAACCTTGGCCCGCTGGAACTGACGTTGATCCTCGTGATCGTCGTCCTGCTGTTCGGTGCGAAGCGCCTTCCCGAGACGGCGAAGTCGGTCGGTCAGTCCCTGAAGATCTTCAAGAAGACGATCAGCGACGACGACGAGAAGAAGGAAGCGCCCCGCGAGGTCACCTCCAACGATGACGCGGCGCCGCCGCCGTCGACGCGGTCGGACGAGCCGAACCGCACCGAGCTCTGAGTAGCCCGGCACTCCGGCACCCCCCACAGCGGTGACCTCCACCACCGGCCCGAGGCACCGCGGACGCCCGGCTCCCAACCCGGAAGGGCGCATGCCCCTTCTGGATCACCTTCGTGAACTCCGGACCCGGCTGATCCGCGCTGTCATCGCCATGGTCCTGGGCAGCATTGTCTGCTTCATCTTCTACGAACAGATCGTCGAAGCTCTCATCACGCCGATCTGCGAGTCCGGCGCCAACGGCGTCCGCGACGGCGAGTGCGGCGCACTGGTGGTCACGGGCGTCATCGGCCCGCTGTCCCTGCAGCTGAAGGTTGCGCTGTATGGCGGTCTCATCGTCACGTCGCCGTTGTGGCTGTGGCAGCTGTGGGCCTTCCTCGCGCCCGGTCTGCACCGCCGCGAGAAGAAGTGGGCGTACATCTTCGCCGGCTTCGGCGGCCCGCTGTTCGCCGCCGGCGCGACCCTGGCCTACGTCATGCTGCCGGTCGCGGTGAAGATCCTGCTGGGCTTCGCCCCGGGCGACATCGGCAACCTGGTCCCGCTCAACGAGTACATCGACTTCGTCCTGCGGTTCCTGATCGTGTTCGGGGTCGCGTTCGAGCTGCCGCTGGTGCTCGTCGTCATGAACATCGCCGGCATCGTCACCTCGAAGCAGATCCGCTCCTGGTGGCGGCAGATGATCTTCGGGATCGCCGTGTTCGCCGCGATCGCGACGCCGACCCCCGACCCGTACTCGATGCTCGCGCTGATGACGCCGGTGGCGTTGCTCTACGGCGTCGCCATCATCATCACCGCGATCCTCGACCGGCGGAAGAACCGTCAGATGGCCGAGCTGACCGGTGACCACGAGGACCTGCCCTGACTCAGGCAGGACGAAGGCCGGCCGGAGCGCCGCCTACGGTGGTTGCGTGAGTGAACTTTCCGCCTTCGCGGCGGGCTTCCCGTTCCCGTTCGACGCCTTCCAACGCGAGGCCTGTGTCGCGTTGGAAGGCGGGGCCGGTGTTCTCGTCGCCGCCCCGACCGGGGCCGGCAAGACCCTGGTCGGGGAGTTCGCGGTCCACCTCGCGCTCTCGCGCGGGAACAAGTGCTTCTACACGACGCCGATCAAGGCGCTGTCGAACCAGAAGTACGCGGACCTGGTGCGCCGCCACGGCTCGGAGAACGTCGGTCTGCTGACCGGCGACAACTCGATCAACTCCGAGGCTCCGGTGGTCGTCATGACCACCGAGGTGCTGCGCAACATGCTCTACGCCGGGTCCTCGACCCTGCGTGGGCTCGAATTCGTGGTGATGGACGAGGTCCACTACCTCGCCGACCCCTTCCGCGGCGCGGCCTGGGAGGAAGTGATCATCCACCTCCCGGAGTCGGTCACGCTCGTCTCGCTCTCGGCCACCGTGTCCAACGCGGAGGAGTTCGGCGAGTGGCTGCAGACGGTCCGCGGGCACACCGAGGTGATCGTCTCCGAGCACCGTCCGGTGCCGCTGTGGCAGCACGTGATGGTCGGCGACTCGATCTCCGACCTGTTCGTCGACGACGACCACCAGAAGGTGAACCCCGAGCTGCTCCGGATTGTGCGGAGCGGAGGACGGCCCGGCGACCGGCGGCGCGGGGGCGGGCGCGGCGGCCCCCGCGGTGGGCAGCGCCAGCGCTCCGGGGTCTACACGCCCAGCCGTGCCGAGGTGATCGTCCGGCTCGACCGCGAGGCCCTGCTGCCCGCGATCACGTTCATCTTCAGCCGGGCCGGCTGCGACGCCGCGGTGGAGCAGTGCCTGCGCGCCGGGCTGCGGCTGAACAACACCGAGGAACGGCGTCAGGTCCGCACGATCGTCGACGCCGCGACGTCCTCGATCCCGGAGGCCGACCTCGTCGTCCTCGGCTACGAGGGCTGGCGGGACGGTCTCGAGCGCGGCATCGCCGCCCACCACGCCGGGATGCTGCCGGCGTTCCGCGAGGTCGTCGAGACGTTGTTCGTGAAGGGGCTCGTGAAGGCCGTCTTCGCCACCGAGACCCTCGCACTCGGCATCAACATGCCGGCGCGGTCGGTCGTGCTGGAGAAGCTGGTCAAGTGGAACGGCGAGACCCACGCCGACGTGACACCGGGGGAGTACACCCAGCTCACCGGCCGGGCCGGCCGGCGCGGCATCGACATCGAGGGTCACGCCGTCGTCCTGTGGAACCCGCACCTCGACCCGATCGTGGTCGCCGGCCTCGCCTCGACCCGTACGTATCCGCTGCGCTCGAGCTTCCGGCCCAGCTACAACATGGCGATCAACCTCGTCGGGCAGATGGGCCGCGAGCGCGCCCGCGCTCTGCTCGAGACCTCCTTCGCCCAGTTCCAGGCCGACCGGTCGGTGGTCAGCCTCGCCGCCCAGGTGCGCAAGCAGGACGAAGGCCTCGCCGGCTACGCCGAGGCGATGACATGCCACCTCGGTGACTTCGCCGAGTACCACGGCCTGCGCGAGGCCCTGACCGCCCGCGAGAAGGAGATGTCCCGGCAGCGGTCCGGCGACCGGCGCGCCGAGGCGGCCGCGTCGCTGGAGAAGCTCAAGCGGGGCGACGTGATCGTCGTGCCGCGCGGCCGGTTCGCCGGCGTCGCCGTCGTCATCGACCCCGGGGTGTCGCCGAGCGAGGAGGACCCGCGGCCCGCGGTGGTCACCGCCGACCGGCAGTACCGCCGCCTGGCGCTGGCGGACTTCCCGGTGCCGGTCGAGCCGCTGGACCGGGTCAAGGTCCCGAAGTCGTTCAACCCGCGCTCGCCGCAGTCGCGGCGCGACCTCGCGTCCACCCTGCGGCCCTACGCCGACGGTCCGACGCACCGCTCGTACGCCCGTCGCAGTCGCGGCCCGTCCGCCGCGAACGAGGACGCCGAGATCGCGCGCCTGCGGGCGGCGATCCGCGCGCACCCGTGCCACGCCTGCCCCGAGCGCGAGGACCACGCCCGCTGGGCCGCGCGGCACAAGCGGCTCGCCGCCGACACCGACAAGCTGCGCGCCCGCGTCGCGGGGCGCACCGCGACCGTGGCCCGCACGTTCGACCGCGTCTGCGGCGTGCTGACCGACCTGGAGTACCTCGCCGGCGACCGCGTGACGCCGGCCGGCGAGCGGCTCAAGCGGCTCTACACCGAGCTGGACCTGCTGGCCGCCGAGTGCCTCCGGCAGGGCCTGTGGAACGGCCTGAACCACGCGGAGCTGGCCGCTGTCGTGTCCGCGCTCGCCTACGAGTCGCGCAGCTCCGAGGACGCCGGTCCGCCGCGGCTGCCCGACGGCCCGGTCCGGGAGACCCTCGCCGAGATGGTGCGGCTCTGGGGGGACCTGGAGCAGGTCGAGCGGCGGCACCGCCTCGACTTCCTCCGCGAGCCCGACCTCGGCTTCGTCTGGGCGACGTACCGCTGGGCGAACGGCCGACCGCTCGAGACCGTCCTCCGCGACGCCGACCTCACCGCCGGCGACTTCGTCCGCTGGTGCAAGCAAGTCATCGACCTGCTCGGCCAGATCGCGAACGCGGCCGACCCCGAGCTCCGCGCCACCGCCGACGCCGCCATCGACTCCGTCCGCCGCGGCGTCGTCGCCTACTCCTCCGTCACCTGACCCCCGCCCCCGCTGTGAGAAAAGGGTGACACCCCTTACTGCGCAGTAAGGGGTGTCACCCTTTCTTGACAGCGGGCGAGGTCAGCGGGCGAGGTCAGCGGGCGAGGTCGGCGGGCGAGGTCAGCCGGCGAGGAGGTTCAGCGTCTCGAGGTCGAGGGCGGCCTGGGCGTAGCGGTCGGCCAGGGGAGCGCGGACGGTCGCGGGCTGCATCTCCTCGGGGGTGAGGCAGTAGACCGCGCCGTAGACGGCGTTGGTCCGGTACCCGCTCCAGGCGTCGTCGAAGCTCTCGGCGCCCTCGCCCCGGGCCGCGAGGTACTCGTGCAGCAGGGCCTGCTCGTGCGCGCGGCGGTCCTCGATGCTCAGTGAGCCGACGAGGAAGCACGCGACGTCCTGGTAGGCGTCGGTGCGGCAGGCGAACTGCCAGTCGAGGAAACGCGTCGAGCCGTCGGCGCCGAAGTAGACGTTCGTCGGATTGGCGTCGCCGTGGACGAAGGTGGCCGGCCGCGCGTCCTGTGCGGCCCAGAGCCGCTGGTACGCCGCGGCGATCTGCTCGCGCTCGGCGAAGACCTCGAGTACGGGCCCCGCGGTGGTCTGCCCGATGTAGGCGTCCCAGTGCTCCGGGGCGAACAGGCTGTCGACGATCGGGCGGTAGTACGGGAACGGCGGCATCCAGTCGAGCTGCAGGTCGCCGCGCCGGTGCCAGGCCGCCATCGCCACGAGCCCGTCGGAAACCTGATCCACCGTCATGGGAACACGGGGGTCGTTGATGCGCGCGCCGGCGGCGATCACGTCGTCGAGGATCACGATGCCCTGCTGCCCCTCGACGGCAGCGTGGTGGCAGCGCGGGATGCCCGCCTCGAGCTGCGGGGCGACGTCCCGGTAGAACAGGGCCTCGGCCTGGTAGCCGGCGGACATGATCGCCAGCAGCTCCGGCCGGAACCCGCCCTTCACGCACAGGCGCGCCGTGCTGCCGTCCGGGTGCGTGACCTCGACGAGCACCTTGGTCGCGGTGCCCCAGACGATCCCGGTCTGCTCGACCTTCTCGACGCCCAGCACCTCCCGCAGCCAGGAATCGACCTCGTCGACGCTCATCGGCAGGGGCATGGCTCTCCTCGTCGCGTTGTGCGGGACCCACGGAAAAGGTCAAGTCGTAAACAATCTAGGCGACAGACCCGGAGAGCAACAGGCCTCAGCGGAAGACACTGACCTCGCGCAGCTTGGTGAAGAACCCGCCGGTGGCGGTGCGGACGTGGACCACCTTCACGGCGGCCCCGGAGAGCTTCTGCACGTAGAAGCCGTCGGTGCCCGCGCCGCCCGGGGCGGGCAGCTCGCGCCAGGTGCGGCCGTCGGCCGACACCTCGACGGTGCAGGTGAAGCCACATCCCCGGACCACCAGCAGGGTCGCCGGGATCGCCCGGTCCAGCGTCACGTAGATGTCGCGGTGGTCGTGCTGGGCCGTGCCTGGGCACGGGCCGTCGGCGCAGCGCGGGTCGTCGACGGGGTCCCACGGGCTGCCGAGGCGCCCGTCGGTGAGCCCGCAGGTCTCCTGGGCCAGCGGCTTGCCGCGACTGTCGGTCACCCGGCACGCCGCACCGCGGGACGCGGGGACCTCGGTGCCGGCCAGCACACTCGTGGCCGAGAGGGTGACCGGGCGGTTGCCGAGCTTCCCCTCCCGGTGGGCCGCGACGAGCAGTCGGCTGTCCTCGGCGAGGCGCAGGTCGAAGGGCAGCGAGACCGGGGTCTCGGTGAAGTCGGCCGTCGCGGCGGAGACGTCGCCCTCCGCGGGCAACTGAGTGACCGTCACCGAGATCGGGCCGCTCGCCTTGGCCTTGCTCGTCGACGGCATCTCCACGCGCAACTCGGGACCGGGTCGACTGCCCTGGCGGTTGCGCGTGAGCTTCAGCGGCTCCGACGCGACCG
This sequence comes from Sporichthya brevicatena, assembly GCF_039525035.1. Lineage (NCBI taxonomy): Bacteria > Bacillati > Actinomycetota > Actinomycetes > Sporichthyales > Sporichthyaceae > Sporichthya > Sporichthya brevicatena. Next base: position 3,485 of record NZ_BAAAHE010000021.1, on the reverse strand, counting down.
GGACGTCGAACGTGCCGCCCTCGGCCGTGCGAGCGGGCAGCGTCACGGTCGTGCCGACGCGGTTCTCACCGGAGTCGCCCACGGGCGCGACGACCGAGAGCGCCACCGCGACGGGCGGGTCCCCGTTGTTCTTCGGCATGCCGACGGCGAACGTGCCGTCGCGCGCACTGAGGCCCTCCGCCGTCGGGGCGCGGCAGCCGCGCTTGTCGGCGAAGCAGCTCAGACCGAGGCTGAAGGCGGCCCCGATGCCGATCGAGGCGCGCTCGGACTTGCTGCGCAGCAGGGTCACGGTGACGCGGGCGCCGGAGACGGTGCCGCCGGCGGTGTCGCGCACCGTGCCCCGCAGTGCCGGGCCGTCGACCGCGGCCGCGGTCGCCGGGACCGCGGCCGGGTCGACGGGGGTGCGGTCCTCGGCCCCGGGCCCCGAGTCCACACAGCCCGCGAGCAGGCCGGCCAGGAGCAGGGGGGCGAGGAACCGTCGCACCGTGTCGGACCGGTTCGTCGTTACATCGGGAGGTTCTGCGGGTCGCCGGCCTCGAAGTAGGTGAGGGTCGGCTTGCCGGCGAGCACCATCCCGAGGCCCTTGCCGGCCTGCTGGAAGTGCGGGCTGGCCAGGTGCGCGTCCATCGCGGCCTTGTCCGCGTACACCTCGATCATCACGAAGGTGTTCGGTTCGGCGAGGGACTCGTAGCACTGGTAGAACTGCACGCCCTCTTCGGCGTTGCTCGCCTCGACGAGCTTCGGGATGGCGTTCAGGAACGGCTCCCGCATCTCCGGCTTCACAGGCATGGTCGCGTGCATGACGATCGGCATCGAGCGCTCCGTTGCGGTCTGGGTTCAGGTCCTCGCGATCCTATGCCGCGGAGATCACCGTTCGGCGACCTCGGACAGCGCGCCGAGCAGTCGGTTGAGTGGGCTGTCCAGGCCCCAGCGGTCGGAGAGCGCCAGCAGCGCCTCCGGGTCGCGCGGGACGGCAGGGAGCGTGGCGTCGACGTCCGGCACCGGCAGGTCGCGGACGACCTCGACGACCTTCGGGGCGACCGCGAGGTACGCCGCCGCGTCGCGGAGCTTGCGGCGCACCGCGGGGGACATCGCCGAACCCGGGTCCTCGGCCGCGGCCAGGATCGCGGGGATGTCGCCGTGCGCGGACACCAGCGCGGCGGCGGTCTTGTCCCCGACGCCGGGGACGCCGGGCAGCCCGTCGCTCGGGTCCCCGCGCAGGCTCGCGAACGCGGCGTAGGACCGGCCGGGGATGCCGTACTTCCTGCTCACCGCCGCCTCGTCGACGATCTCCAGGTTGCGGATGCCCTTCGCGATGTAGAGGACGCGCACCGCGCGCTCGTCGTCGACGAGCTGGAACAGGTCCCGGTCGCCGGTGACCACGTCGACCGGGCCGTGGGCGCGGGTCGCGAGGGTGCCGATGACGTCGTCAGCCTCGTGGCCCTCGACGCCGAGGTGGACGATCCCGATCGCGTCAAGGACGTCGGTGATGATCGGGACCTGGACCTCGAGGTCGTCCGGGACCTCCTCCTCGGCGGGCGCGCTGGTCGTCGCCGGGACGGCCACCCGATGGGCCTTGTAGGACGGGATCGCCTCGACCCGGAACGCCGGTCGCCAGTCGTAGTCCATGCAGGCGACGAGGTGCGTGGGCCGGCGCAGCTTCGTCAGGTGCGCGATGAAGTCCAGGAAGCCGCGGACAGCGTTGACCGGCGTCCCGTCCGGCGCCCGCACGGAGTCCGGGACCCCGAAGAACGCCCGGAAGTACATCGACGCCGCGTCCAGCACCATCAGTTCAGCCACGGCGGTCAGCCTGCCACGAGCAGGTGTACGGACTGGCATTGCTCCTGGCGCACGGCGAGGCCAGATGTCCGGCGCGGGTCGATGCCGCCGATGACTTGGCGGGCAAGCGCGTTGGTGGTCATGCTGGACTCGCCGTCCTTCTCGATCGGGTTGGGTGGCACGTCACCGACCGGGTCGGGCGGACAGCACAGTGAGGGGCTTGGTGCTGCAAGCTCCTATCAAGTCACGTCCGGCTCGGCGGTGACGTCACAGCACCGCCCCGAAGACCCAGCCGACCGTTCCACATGTGGACAGCCAACGGCGTCAATGAGCCTCGGAGTCAGACCGAGCCCTCGAGGCGGCACCGAATAGCCTCTCTCGCAGTCCCGTCCGACAGCGGGATTTCAAAGACAGCCCCGGTGCGGGCGTCACATTTGGCTCAGGTCAGATCGTCGCCGCGAGATCGGCCCGCTCATCCTCACTGTGGGCTTCACACCACGCGGCGGGGCGCGTACACCCAACGCCGATGCACCCGATGTCCCTGGCCACTAATGCCGCCCATTGGGCGGGGGTGGCGGTGCGGACCTCGCGGCCCATCGCGAGCGGCACCCCGAGGGTGTTCGCCACGATCGGGGTGATCCCGGCATCGCACGCGAGCCGCTGCAGGGTGGGGATGTCGAGGTCTTCCCCGGTCGCGGTGCGCGCGAAGGGGTGACCGGTGTCGCCGGCCATGGTCTCCACGCTCGCGGTGACATGCAGGTGCGGGCGGACGCCGTGGGAGGCGGGCAGGTCGCCGAAGCGCAGGAACTGGCGGAACACGTCGGCGAGCGCGTCGTGGCGGCGTTGCGGGGCGGAGCGTTCGTCGCGCTGGCCGTTGACGGCCGGCCGCGGCGCGGCGAGGGGGTCGAGCGCGGCCTTCACGAGGGCGGCGACCTCGTCGGTCAGTTCCCCGCGGATGCGGTGCAGCCCGTTGCCCAGGTCGGTGATGGTCAGGGACCGTCGCCGCTGGGCCCGGCGCGCCCGCTTGGACTCCGCCGGGGCGTCGCCGTTGGGGTCGTCCGGGTCCGGTGCCGGGGGCTTGCCGTCCTCGTCGAGGACCTCTTCGATGTGGCGGCCCAGCCGCAGGATCGCGCTCGGGTCGGCACCGCGAGCCTTGGCCAACAAGAACGCCTCGGCGTCGGCGAGCTCAGAGGCGGAGCCGACGGGCTCGATCTTGCGCAGACTCCGCGCCACCGCGCGGGCCTGGTCCCGGTTCAGCTCCCCGGAGGCGCGCGCCTCGACGGTGGCGTTCCCCTTGCGGGACAGGATGTCGGCGTCCTTGACCCGTTGCCGCGCCTCGGCCGGGTGCAGATCCAGTTTCTGCCCCAGCCACACCGCGGTCGAGACCTTCCCGTCCGCCAGCGACAGCCCGCGCACGTCGGCCTCCCGGACCGCCCGCACCCCCACCGCGGCAACCGCGGAGTCCAGCTCCGCCTGCGCGCGGACCATCAGTTCCAGATCGGCGTCGGTGAAGGTCCACACCTCGTCCGCGGTGAGCATCGCCGCGACCTTGCGGACGTCCTCGACAGCACTGGCGATGGTCGCCAGTGCCGGATGCGTCCCCACCCCTGCGGACATGCCACGATTCTACCCGCATCCGAACATATGTTCTGCATATCTGCTTGAGTGCAGTAAGCCTTACCAGTCCGGGGAACTGACGATCAGTT